>JBFGLD010000944.1:0-3325 GCA_041576335.1 Anaerolineae bacterium
ACGGTTTCCAGGGCACGTACCACCGTAGTCCCTACGGCAATCACACGCCTCCCCGCTGCCCGGGCAGCGTTGACGAGTTGGGCTGTTTCAGCGGGAACTCGATAGAACTCTTCGTACGGAGGCTCGTGATCTTCTAAACTGGCTACGCCCGTATGGAGAATTAAGGGAGCAAACTGAATGCCTTTTGCTACCAAGCGGGTAATGAGTTCGGGCGTGAAAGCCCGTCCGGCTGAGGGCATTTCGGCGCTGCCCGGTTCGGTCGCATACACGGTTTGATAATAAGCCAGCGGCCAGGGTTGACGAACATAGCCATAACGAATTGGAAAACCATGCCGCAGCAAATAATCATCAAGAGCTTGGGGCAATTCGAGCGTAGCCACCCACAGCCGCACCTGAACATCTTTTTTCCCACGCTGTTCAACCGAGTAGGGCGTGTGAAGTGTCACCAAGGCATTTCCCGGCAGTGAGAGTGTTTCGCCGGAAATGGCGTGAGAGAAGGGCTGGCTGGCCCTCTCGTCTGGCTGGCGTATCTCTATAAGCCACAGATCGGCCGGTAACCGTGTTGACAGATGCACTTCCACGGGCGTACCATCAGCCCGGGTGGCATTTATTGCCGCATTTATCGTCCGGCTGGTGTTGATGACGACGACATCCCCCGCTTCGAGAATGTTGGGCAAACTCCGAAAATCGGTATGAAGGAAGCGGTTGTCTGAGCGATATGAGACCAGCAACCGTACTTCATCGCGGGCCAGACCACGTGCTTCGGGGGGCTCGCTAGCTTCCAACTCGGCCGGCAAAGAGAAATCCATGACGGGTAGATACCGAAGCGGAGCTTGGCGTAGATCAAATAGTGATTTGTTTTGGGTGAGTTTCATATACATAGCCTGCCTCCTTTTAATTCAGACTGCCGGCAACATTGACCTCAGCGGCCAGGGCCCGTGACAGATAACGACCGCTAGGCCAAGTACCTTCTAAGAGCTCGAGCAATCCCGGAACGCTTTCCTCGGGTAGAGGTCGGTCAGTGATGTCTTCATGGGGAAATGCTTGCTGGTGCATTTCGGTGCGCATGTCACCGGGATCGACCCAGTAGATCGGCCAGGCCGGGTTTTCGGCGGCCAGGACTGCCGAGAGCTGCTCCAGAGCGGCTTTGCTGGAGCCGTAGCCACCCCAGCCGGGGTACGCTTCAACCCCGGCGTCGCTGCTGATATTGATGATGCGGGCGTTGGGCTTGAGGTAGGCTCGGACCGCTTGCAATACCCCGAGCGGAGCCACAACGTTTACCCGATAGACTTGTTCCAAGACCTCAAGTGGGTAGTCAAGCAGACGGGGTTGAGGGCTAGGCCCCAGGATGCCGGCATTATTGATCACGGCGTCAAGGCCACCGGCCGCTCGGCTGGCCACCGCTAAGGCTCGGCGGTGAGCCGAATGGCTCACGTCTCCGGCAATGGCGGTCACTTGGGTGAGACGAGCTAGTTCGATCTCGGTATTTTTCAGAGTGTGGGCGTCGCGCGCATCGATGATCAATTGCCAGCCACGGTGAGCTAATTCGCGAGCCAGTGCGCGCCCCAGGCCGCGCGATGCGCCGGTTATTAAGGCCGTCAATTGAGAATTGTTTTTTAACATCGTCTTTTTCCTTTCAGGTAATTTTGCTCTCCCTATTGAAAGCTCAACTTTAGTATAGCGGGAATCTCTCCCAGGCGCGCCGGGCAAAGGATCAGACTGAGCCCAAACAAAAAGGACAGGGCGAAGCCCTGTCTGTTAGTACAGTTGACAATAATTGTTTTTGTAGTGCGAAAGAATACGATATTGCGGGATTTGCGGTGGGGCACCGACCGATGTGAGGCGGAGCTCTGGCAGTCGCCTTGGGCGAGTAGTGCAAAGCTGCCTAACGACCGGACCTACCTCTACACGACGGAAATTTCCAAAGACGTAATAAACAACAGCAGCCTTCAAACCTCTAGGCAGGCGCCTGCGAGGGCAAAGTTTGGGTGGAAAGTTGAATACGGAAGGTACTGCCCTGCCCCGGAATTCCCGCGCTGGTGACAATAATCTGGCCCCCGTGTGCTTCGACAATAGCCCGGGCGATAGCCAGCCCTAAACCGGCTCCGCCGCGGTCACGGCTGCGAGCCGGATCGGTGCGATAAAAGCGATCAAAGATGTTGGACAAATGATCGGCGGGAATGCCCTCGCCGTTATCGGCAACTACCAGGCAAACAGCGTTGGGTTCCGGCTCCACGCGGAGCGTGATGGTGCCGCCGGAGGGAGTGTGGCGTAAGGCATTGGCCAGAAGGTTCTGCAGTACCTGTCGTATCCGGCCCGGATCGACTTGGGTAGAGGACAAATTGTCCGGGAGTTCGGTGTGCAGGGTAACGCCCTTGGCTTCTGCACTGGGGCGGAACGTCTCGCCGACTATCTGGGCCAGTTCAGCCAGGTCCGTATTTTGCAGATCGAGCGGCAGCTGTCTGGCTTCAGCCTGAGCCAGTTCGTGCAAGTCGTTGACCAGACGACTCAAAAAGCGGGTGTGCTCGTACAGCCGGACCATTTCTTCTTGATTCAGGGGATAGACTTCATCCAAAATAGCTCGCAGGTTGCCCTGCAACACGGTGAGCGGCGTGCGCAGTTCGTGGGCTACGTCGGCCAGCAGATTCCGGCGTAATTGTTCACCTTCCTCCAAAGCGGCAGCCATCTCATTAAACGCCTGTGCGACAGCGATCATTTCCGCGCTGCCCTTTTCTTCGACCCGTTGGCCAAGATGGCGGGCCCCAATAGCTTTAGCCGCCTCGGCTAAATTGTTTAATGGCGCCGTCAGCGATCGGCTCATGAGGATGCCAAAGATAATGCTGCCGATGCCAATCACCGCCGCCGTCGAGAACAGAGTCCGTCCCAACAATCTGACGAAATCGGGCGGCGTATTACCGTTTAGAGCAAAAGTCGGCACTAGCCCCAGATATCCAACCGTTTGATTATCAGCTCGAATCGGAACTAATGCGGTCGACCCTATTCTTCTAAGCGGTTTGCCGATTTGGTCCTCTTGGAGATGATAGATCACCCGCTGTTGGGCATCAGTCAAAACATAAATCAAATTTGGCTCGGGTCGCCTGTCCAAAGCCGTCTGCGCCTGAGCCTTCAGCAGCAGCATATCGCTACCGGTCCAACTATGCCGGGTTTGATAATAGGCTGCTAACTCATTCGCCAGTCCGGCCACTTCCGGCCGAATAGGTCTGTCTATCTCCCGACGGTCTCGGTAATCGGCCCGGCCCACCAAAAAACCGGCTAAGGCCACCACAAAAACGGCGGCTAAGACCATGCCACTAAAGCCTAAGCT
>JBFGLD010000945.1:0-3322 GCA_041576335.1 Anaerolineae bacterium
CCAAAGGGCGCGGTGCTCACCTTCCGCAACAATAACTTCGCCCATCCCGGCCATAATCTGTTGAGCCCCCAGGGCAATCGTCTGTACGCCGGAAGAACAGAAGCGATTGACAGTTTGAGCGGTCACGCTGTGAGATAAGCCGGCCCGAAGCACGATATTGCGGGCCATGTTCAAGCCTTGCTCGCCCTCGGGCATGGCGCAGCCGATCATGACGTCATCGATGTCGGCCGCGTCTAAGCCGTCAGCCCGCTTGATAACCTCGGCCACAACGGCAGCCCCCATGTCTTCGGGGCGATAATGAGCTAATGTTCCCTTGTTTGCCTTACCCACAGCGGTACGGGCAGCACTAACAATGACGGCTTCTCGCATGTCGAGCCTCCTCCGAAAATAAAGTTACACGGAATTACACAGAGCCATCACAGAGAATCACAGAGCAAAGAATTAAAAAACTCTGTGTATCTCTGTGTCTTCTCCGCGTTCTCTCCGTTCCTGGTTTTCATTATTGTTGTCGTTCCGCTCGGAACTGTCCGACTCCTGTAGAAGTCCGGCAAAAGTGAAAAGTGTAAGCGTGCAAGAGAGTGGTCGGCAGGCTGGTACATAAAGGCCTGCTTTACTCATTGCTTCAATCTCCCAAACTCCCTGCCTGCCAAATCTTAATTCCGCAGCGGCTTCCCGTTCTGTAACATATACCACATTCGTTCTTGAGTTTTTTCGGTGGCAATCAGCTCCAGGAATGCCGCACGTTCCAAATCGAGGAAATATTGCGCCTCAACCCATGTTGGTTGGCTTAAATCCCCACCGGCGATAATGTGGACCAATTTTTCGGCAATCAATAGGTCGTGCCGGCTGATGTAGCCCGCCTGCTGCATCGTCCAGGCCCCCACTGTTAAGGCAGCCTTGAGGTCGCGACCGCCGGCATAAAGCCGGGCCGGTGCGTCCGGGATATAGCCCTCGGCTACCATATGTAAGACTTCTTGCTTGGCCTCGTAAAGAAGATGGTCACGGTTCATTACGATCCGATCCTGCGGGCCCAAAAATCCCAGCTCTCGACTTTCGGCGGCGCCGGCGCCAACTTTGGCCAGACCAATTGTCTCGAAAACCCGTTGGGCCAGGGGTAACGGATCGACATGGGGGATCTTCATCCCTTCCGAGACAATACGGCGCACCAGCGCCGTCACACCCCCGCCCGCCGGCACAATCCCGACGCTCGGCTCGACCAGGCCGATGTAACTTTCGGCATGGGCTACTACTCGCGAGCCGCCAAGGACTATCTCCGCGCCGCCGCCCAGCGCTCGATTATGGACCGCTACCACAACCGGCTTGGGGTTGTTATAATGAAAGGCCAGCAGCACATTCTGAACTTTTTCCAGGACGTCACCAACCTGGTCAAACATTTTCTGCTGCGCGGCCAGGGCAATCATAAAGAGATTGGCCCCTACGCAAAAATTTTCGCCTTCATTACCAATGACCAGACCCACGATGCGGTCCTCATTTACAAGCAGAGTCCTGGCCCGGACCATCATGTCGATCATATCGTTATCAATGGCATTCATCTTGGCGTGGAACTCCAGTAGCAGTACGCCATCCCCCATATCAAGAATGCTGGCGCTGTCGTTGCGGTGCAGCTCTTGGCCTGCTCGCCGCAGGTCCTTAATCCTGAGCTGTTTGGGGGTAGCCGGCAGGTCGACGTATTGCTGCTGGTTCCAATCATAGTAGCCGGTCACCTGCCCATTTTCGGCGCGATAGAAGCTGCTGCAGCCGGCAGCCAGCATATCTTTGACCCAGGCAGCGACGGAGTGGCCCGAGGCCTCGATTTTGGCGACGGTAGCGGCTACGCCCAGCTTATCCCATAGTTGGAAAGGGCCGGCTTCGAAGTTGAAGCCCCAGCGAATAGCGTCGTCGATGCTCTTTAAGTCGTGAGCAATTTCCCGGGCACACGAAGAGACATAGGCCAGCTCGTAGCTTAACACGGCCCAGACGTACCGCGCGGCCCGGTCATCCCGCCATTTGTCGTCGAGTAGGGCTCGCGTCCGTTGTCCCAGGTCTTCAATATCACGTACCGTCCCGACCGACTCAAAGCGGCTTTTCTGGGGCTCGTCGTAGGCGAGCGTGTCGGGGTTGAGGGTCAGGAATATGCGATTGCCTGCGGCATCTTTACCTTTTGTGTAATACCCCTGGCCGGTTTTGTTACCCAGCCATTTTCGTTTCATCAACTCAGCCAATAGTTCGTCCAATTTGGGTGAATGAAGAATCTCACGATAAGAGTCGTGCGGAATGAGGTCGTACAGATTATGAGCCACGTGGGCGGCAATATCGATCCCAACCAAATCCTGCAGGCGAAAGGTGCCGGTTTTGGGACGTCCCAGCAGTGGGCCGGTCAGGTCATCCACTTCTTGGATGGTATAGCCGTTTTCCAGGCCGTACGCGGCGGCAAAGGAGTTGCCGATGGAGAACAGGCGATTACCGATGAAGTTGGGTGTATCTTTACAAAAAACCACGCCTTTGCCCAATGTGTCCGCGACGAACCGGTCCATAATTTTGACTACAACCGGATCCGTTTCAGCGGTAGGGATCATCTCCAGCAGTTTCATATAGCGGGGCGGGTTGAAAAAATGGGTCCCGAGGAAGTTGCGTTTGAAATCGCGGCTGCGATCCCGGGCAATTGAGGCAATGGGCAATCCGGAAGTGTTTGTGCTGACAATGCTGCCGGGCTTACGAACCGCTTCAATACGAGCCATTAGAGCTTGCTTTGGCTCTAATTTCTCAATGATTGCCTCCAACACCCAATCTACTTCGGATATTCTGTCAAAATCATCTTCTACATTACCCAGCCTAACCAACTGCTCGGCGGATTGGCTCATAAAGGAGGCCGGTCGAGCCTTACGGGCGCGGTCATAGCCTGCCTGTACAAGGCGATTGCGCACGGCCGGATGGTCGAGCGTCAATCCTTTGGCTTCTTCTTCCGGGATGAGCTTGTCTGGAACGATGTCTAACAGGTCCACCGGCAACCCGGCGTTGGCAACGTGGGCGGCGATGGCCGCACCCATGGTACCAGCGCCGATCACGGCGACTGATTTTATGTGGCGAGTCATAGTGATGTGGCTCCTTCATTTCGGGTTAATCAGGGACAACGGCGTATTTTAACATCTAAGTTCTCTTTAAACAAGTCGTTGAAGTAGGTGGGGTGCGTCCCAGATTTTAGGCGAGTTTCAGTAATACAGACCGACCCAGTCTTCAGGAGATATGTATCGGTGCAAAAGAACGCTTATTTCAAGACTGGGCCACTTTTTTCCAATAATTTAGGACAGACCCAAGTAGGGGC
>JBFGLD010000946.1:0-3321 GCA_041576335.1 Anaerolineae bacterium
AAGGATAGCAGACGCACCCTTTACCCTTGCGGGGTATATGGATGTTCCTCTTTATATTTCGTATTGGAAAGTAGTTCTACAGTGTCACACTGGACAGATGTTTGAGGGGTATGTCATATCCTCGCCTGCCGTTTGACTTTTATCACAGTTGCTCTGAGCGGTTCATCGTCGAGAGCAAATGGCCTTGGTCTTAGATCATCACCCTTGGTCCCACGTCTGATGGGCTCAAGCGAAGAATCTCAAGAGCGGTTGATGAACCGCTCGGCCTAAGTGGCCAAAAGAAAAGCACGGTTAATCTTTTTGCCAAACACCCCAGCCGGTTAGCCACGCGCTCAGGGACACTTCACGCCGCTCCGCTGCTGGGCGCTAAGGCGATGCACAGGCTAAAACGTTATCTGCCCTCCGTCGATGACCAACTGGTGGCCGGTGATGAAACCTGAGTCGCTTGAGGCCAGGTAAGCCACTGCCGCGGCCACCTCTGCCGGTTCGCCAAAGCGCCTCAGCGGGATCTTCTTGAGGTAGTCAGCGGCCCAGTCGGGGTTATCGCGGAGCGGCTGAGACAGACGAGTTTTTATCAGGCCCGGGCAAACACTATTAACGCGAATATTGTAGGGCGCCAGGTCAATGGCCATGGTCATTGTCAATCCGACAACGCCAAATTTGGCGGCGTTATAGTGAGCAAAATCGGCTTCGGCTACCAGGCCATTAGTGGAAGCCATATTGACAATACGTCCGGCGATTTTCCGGTCCACCATGTGGCGTGCCACCACCTGCGAGCACAGGAATACTCCGGTCAGGTTGACCGCCAATATTTCGCGCCAGTTCTCATCCTTAATCTCCAAAAAAGGCTCGCCCCAGCCGATCCCGGCGATGTTGGCCAGCACATCGACATGGTTGAATTGTTTGACAACCGCATTTAACATCTGCTCAACTTGACCCCGAGACGTAACGTCAATAGCCAGCGCCATGGCCCTGCCGCCGGCCTCGCCGATAGCTCGAACAACCTGTTCGGCAGGCTCGATATCGCGGTCTACGACGGCTACGGCTGCCCCTTCGCCGGCCAGCCGCTCGGCCGTGGCTTTACCGATGCCGCGCCCCCCGCCGGTAACTATGGCGACTTGATTGTCAAATCGTTTCATATTAGTGCATCTCCATGTCGCATGTGCCAATTCCGCTGCGCAAGAAATTGAACTGTACGTTCGGGTGATCGGCCAGCAGCGATATCGGCACAGCCGTATCCGCCATCTTCTTTGAAGTCATAAACGTGGTCAAGCGCATTCCGAGCGGGTTGTCGTGCATACCCGCCTGCCAGATTGACACCTTTTCTGCCTGCCAGGTTTCCACCGGGCCAACCGTAACGGCCTGGCTTGGCACGTTATGCACCAGACCGCCGCCCGAGGTACGAGCATTTTGGATCATCGTCATCGGATGTAGATCGACGACGCGCGTGCCGAGCCGGCGATAGACCTCCGGTGGGGGTGGGTTGTCCACGTCATTGCCTTCACGCTTGGGCGGGTCATTAAAGGCCCAATGCTTGACCTCACCCTGGCCGCCCTGCATCACAATGCAGCGTGCCTTGCTCCAGCTCTCGACGTACTTTGTGGGGTCAGCCTGAGGAAAGTGAATGTTCTGCAGTGGCATACGCAGGTTCGGACGAATGCGGTTAAAACACAGTTCCATATCTGCCCGGGCAAAGCTAAGCGGAAAGTCCATCCCGACCTCCTTGCCATCCACAACCCACTCATCCATGCCCCAGAAATGGGCGTGTTTCAGGTCGATCTCAAACTCGTTGACCAGGCGAGCCACGAGCGGTAGTTGTTCCGTGGGCCCGATCGGCCCGCATATGCCGGCCGGCTGCTCCGGTGTGGCTTGCCGCCATGCTGAAACATATTCCAACGCTTCGGCCAGGTAAAAATCCTCAACCGTGTCGTAAAAATTCACGGTGAAGCCCGGACGGCTCAATTTCACCATGTCAGCTGCGGTCAGCCGGGCAGCTTCATCCAGAATTGCCCGGTCGAGGGTGGTATAATCCCACCAACCCGGCGCAACTTTACTGATTGGTCTCATGATTCCACCTCTTGATTCGAATTTCTAAAATTTACTTTAGGCCAATTTAGGGTAGTACTCGCCGTGATGACGAGCGCGGCCACACGTCTGCAGCCCGGAACCCTTCGGCATAGGGCGCTTTGTTTCGATTGAAGGGCTGATGTCGATGTACTCTGTCGGATGAAAACGCCGGATTTTCCATATACTCTAAAACCGCGCTGTCTTTTAGAATAAAAACGACACACAGGGTTTCGGTCGGTTTAAGAGGATGCGCGGCCGGGTCGGTTACCCAAACCTTTGTTTCTGCAGCGTAAAGTTCATGAGGCTGCTTTTCGCTTGTTGGAAGACCTACGTGATCGAATTTGCGCATACGTTTCCTCTTCATTGAGTGCTGTATACTTGCTTTTTTCTAAACGAATTTTAATAAGGACAAAGTGGCGGGATAGCTCTGCACTAAACGATACTTTTGGCGAAATCTCCATTTGGCGCTGAGAATTGCCAAATCCTTAATAGCAAGATCTTTCCCGCTTGTGGCTTTGAGGGTTACTTCGGCGACCCAGTATAACATAGGCAAAAATGCCTGTCAAAATGATGAATTTTCGGAATGACCCGTCCTGATATATGTTTACAAGAACAGCCGCAAAACAGGACGGGAAAATGGGGATTAGGGATTGGGAATTAGAGATTAGGGAAAAGACTTTCCTGATCCCTAACTCCCTTTCCCAGCACTCTCATTGCAGTGCCCCCCGCGCTGCAACGGGCCAAATCACTTCGACGTTTTCTCCGCGGACGCCCACAATTTGATTGAATAAATTGCTAACTACGCAGCAGTGGTTTGGCACGATCGTGACTCGCTCGCCGATTTCGGGTTTGCGTTTACAATTCGAGAAATCGGTATGGCCGTGCTCTTCTGACTGGCCATAAATGACAGCCTCAGGGTATTCCAAAATGAGGCCGTGCCCCTCCAGCCCCAATAGATCGGAGGAGAAGGTTTTGCTGCCGCCGTCTAAAATGCCGCGATCGGCTGTGGGCCGGCTGACGACGGTGGTGATTACTTTAAGCGAACAGTCCTCAACCGCCATCGCCCCGGCTTTGACGGTGTAGCGGTCCCCGTAGATGTACATTCCGGCCCGATGCTCCGTCACTTCCGGGTGAGTATGGGCCTGCCACATACAGGGTGTGCCGCCGCCGCTGACCCACGGTACAGCCAGACCATGGGGCTCAAGTAGGGCTTTGGTTTGGCGCACAAAGGGGTCGGTTTTATCATTGCTGGGG
>JBFGLD010000947.1:0-3312 GCA_041576335.1 Anaerolineae bacterium
GGTCCCATTACCGTTGTTGGCCAGGCTGCCGTTAGCCGAACCGGTACAGCCGCTGGAGCCGTTGGCACAGGTGGTGTTGGCCGAAGTGGGATCCAAGTTGTTGTTTACATCGATATCGTTGGCCGCCACGTCGATATTTACGGGCGTGTCTAAGGCGGTGCCGGCGCTATCGTCACTGGCCACCGGGGCTGAATTCCCGAAGCTCGGTGCGGTCATCTCATACAGAAACCCATCGATTACGTTTGGGTCATCATTGTTATCGATTCCCCGGGCGACTACGTAAAAACGGTTCGAACCAGAACCGTCGCTGGCCGGGGCGATGGCCAGCCCGGCCGGATTCTTGGCGGTGGCATTGGAAATATCGATCGTCTGAATGAGATTTCCCGTTTTGTCGGTCTCGACGATAATGGGGCTCGAGTTCCGGCTGCTGAGGATGAAGAGCGAGTCGGTGGCCGAACTATACTCGATCCCTTCGGGATCCAGCACGCCATAAGCGGCCACATCGAACTGGTTGATCAAGGTGCCGTCAAGGGTGAACTCGTAAACCTCCAGATTGAGGCCATCGGCCACGAACAGGTGGTTCGTCACCGTATCGAAGGCGATCCCCTCCGGATCGCCGCTGCCGACTCCTGCAGTGTCAAAGCTGGTCCAGGTGTCATCGGAGGTACCGTACTGCATATCTCCGCCCGGGTTCAGGTCGTAGACTTCATTGGCGTTGTCATCGGTAAAATAAAAATGGTTGTTGCCAGGATTCCAGGCCACGCCAGTCGGCTCGTTCGTCATCGGCACCACAGTGGGTTGGATCGTAGAAATGCTGGCCGTATTGACCAGGCCGCCGAGCAGGGTCAATTCCCACAAGTTAGCCCCCTGAAAATGGGTGACGCCGCCTACGGTCTCCTCAACCTCTCCATCGTCGATCAGCAGAGTGGTGCTCAAGGGCAGGTAGGTTATTCCGGATGGATCCGGGCTGGGTGGATTGATCTGAGACATGTCGGTCGTGCCCACAAGCTGGGATGTGAAGTTGGCCGCAGCAGCCGCGGCGGGGGCGTTGAAGGAAAGCTCCATAATCTGACCGGAACCTTGCATGACCGTGTTTGCTTTTACGGTATCGTTTTCTGGACCTGCCTGTACCCCATTCATAACCAGAGGCAGGTAGATCCGGAATCCCGGACCAAGGTTTGATTGAGAGTCTAGTTGGCCACCGGAGGGCGAGCCAGACCCCTGACCTGGCCCGGCCACCAGGCCGCTGTCGGTCAAGTAGAGACTCATCTGCCCGGGATCATCCGTTAGGTCGCCACTGGGGGCAAAGACCATCCCCTGAGGGTTACTCAGGCCGAATTCAGCCAGGTCACGGCTGGTCACCACCTGACCCGTTTGGGTCAGCTCGTACAGCTTTTGCTCGGCCGGGCTGACCACATGGACATGGCCGCTGGTCGGGTCGAAGGCCAAGCCCCGGACCTCAACCAGGCCGGTTGGCTGCAAGTCTATCTCGAAAATTACGGCCTGGTCAAACGTACCGTCCGGTTCCGGTTCGATCCGGACGATCCGCGGTCCAACGGTATCCAGCACCAACAAGTCGCCGCTGGCCGGGTCGACGGTCATACCCTGCGGATCCTGCAAGCCAAAGTGTCGCGCATCGTGGCGGGTCAGCGATCTTGGATCCAGGCTGCCGTCAGCATCCTCCAGGACCTCAGTCAATTGATTAGCCGGAGACTGAAAAATGAGCAGACGCCGGTGCTGGCTATCAAAGGCCATGTTAATTGGATCCTGAATCGCCGCCGCGATCCGGGCGGAACCAACCCGATCGGCAAAGGGCGTTAACTTGACGACGTCTGTCTCGGCCGGCGGAGGTTGTCCCTGTCCCCGTCCCTCGACCACGTGAAAGGCCTTGGCCGGTGACGAATAAGCCAGACCGGCCGGGTTGGTCAGGCCCGTTTCATCGGCTTTCATCGCCCGTACCTGCCTGATGAAGGCAGGGCCGTTTTGAGCGAACGTGGCTGAACTTCGCCCGAGTGAGAATAGAGAAACGAACCCTATCAAGACCATCGAATAGGTTACTATCTTATTGTGCCGCTTATTTGACCCCATGGGAGTTCCCTTTTTCCTCTCGCGACTGCTGCTTGATATTTGGCGAACATAGCTGCTGAGCCTTAAAAAGCCCCAGATCTAGGGCAAGCCTAGCATAGCCCTGGGTTGAAGGTCCAGGACAATTATCTGAGGGTTGCGCGCGATTTTCTTTTGTGACCAAGCCACTGGTACGCATGTAGCACAATGCCCTCTATGTCATTCTGAACGTTACACTGAGTCGCTCTTACTCCGAACATGTCATTCTGAACGAGCGTAGCGAGTGAAGAATCCCCCGTGTCGTGTCTTACAGGCGGCGATGTGGGAGACTCTTCGCTCCCGTTGGTCGCTCAGAGTGACATCCTGCCAGCAACTCCGTGTAATGAACGGAGCGAAGCGGAGGGAAGAATCCCTCAGACCCTAGTATTGACAGAACTGCCGAAGGGATTCCTCGCTCCCGTTGCTCGCTCGGAATGGCATATTCCGAATTACGCGCACCCCTCACGTATCTGAGTCCAGGACGAATGAGCCGGTATCCGCCTCAACGTGACAGGTTACGGCGAGATCACCTGTGCCTCTTTCTTGATTGAAATCTCTTTGCCGGCCAGGACTGCGCCCACCACGGTGGCCTTGTCTTCGACGGTGAGCACCCCATCAGGTCCCACGACCAAGAAGGAGCCAGCCGCGCGACTGCTCTTCTTGATTTCTACCTTGGCGTCCTTCTTTGTAAGGTTGTGGAGTACGTTGCCGGCCTGTAAGCCACCGGCGAGTTGGATCTCACCGCCGTTTTCTAGCTTCACCTCTTCCGAGATATTGACCACAAATTTATCTTCTGAGCCACCGCGAAGCGTTAGGATTTTGCCATCTTTTAGCTCGATCTTGTTCACGGTGACGACGGTTAGATTGCCATTCGCTTCGATCGTCTGCGTCTCCTTGATATCCTGGAAACTCTGGGTTGGAGGTAGATTTGCAGCATCCGACGAAGCCCGCAGGGCATCGGCCACCGCCGGTGACAGTGGCTCCTCGACGATGCCACCCTCTACCACTATCTTGAGTTCTTTCATCGTGGCAGTCGGATCAAAAAAGAGTGTTCCGGCAATGGAGCCCGCCTTGAACTCTCCCTCGCCGTGTGGCCCGAGGCCGACGTCCCCGCTGACGCTCGAATTATTGTCTTCCATTTTTATCTTGGCGGCTGCCAACCCCAGGACAGCAAACTCGCCGGCCTCACCCAAATCAAGCACGAGCTCA
>JBFGLD010000948.1:0-3310 GCA_041576335.1 Anaerolineae bacterium
CCAGGAGAACTTTACGCAGGGCGAGCAACGTTATGATCTCATCCTGGATAATGTGGGAAGCCATGCCTTTTCAGACTACAGACGTGTACTCACCCCCCAGGGGATTATCCAGCCCAATACCGGCCATGCCGGCGTGGGCTACGTTTTTAAGGCGCTTTTGTTGTCACGGGTTATGCGCCAGCAGGGAAGCCTGTTTGTGACAAACCCCAACAGTCAGGACATGGATTTTCTAAGGGAGCTAATTGAGGCCGGCCAGGTCACGCCGGTCATTGACCAAACCTGCCCGCTGAGCGAGACTACCGAGGCCTTCCGGTATCTGGATCAGGGCCACGCCCACGGCAAAGTCGTCATCACTGTGTGAAGAGTGGCATAAACGTCGTAGTGATTGGGACAAAGTTAAGTTAGGATGGATGGGTGTATGGAAGAGAGTAGTTTGCCTGACCATTACGAGTCGCAAGAAAAATGGGCCCGTGCCCGCAGGGGAGCATTGGTCCAGAGGGTTGTCGGCACCTTCAAAAACTGTTCGGTGGATTTGATCCCCTTTGAAGAAGTCAGGACTCGCTTGCGCTTAACTCAGCAGTATTGCCGTGGACTAGAAGACATTGAACTAGCCCACATTCGCGGCAGTGTGGGACGCTATCGGGATTTCACGTCGGCATTTCTGCCTCGCCGGGACCACTTGCGCCAGCGTTGGGAGCGGGTCAATCGAATAGTTTCCAGCCAAGATATGCCTCCAATTGAAGTCTACGGGGTCGGCGAGGCCTATTTTGTAGTTGATGGCAACCATCGGGTCTCGGCTGCCCGCCAAGAGGGGATGAAGACCATCGCGGCCTATGTCTGCGAGTTCGTGACCCCCGTGGGATTAAGTGCTGAAGCAGATTTGGACGAGGTGATTACCAAGTCGGAGTATGTCGAGTTCCTCAACAAGACGCATCTCGACAAGTTACGACCAGGCCAGGAGATTGTATTCACCAGACCCGGACGTTATCCGGAGCTAGAGTGCTTGATCACGATGTTTCAAGAGGTGTTAGAGGAGACGCGGGGGGAGGTGATTTCATATGAGGATGCGCTGTTGTTGTGGTTCGATATGGTCTACACTCCTGCGGTTCACGAAATCAAGAAAAGTGGAGCCTTGGAGCGTTTTCCTGGCCGGACAGAGGCCGATCTTTTTATCTGGATGTGGCAACACCAGCACAGATTACTAGAGCAATACCCTTCCAGCCTAGTTCACAGCGTAGGGGAAGCGGTTTCCGCCCTTATCAGATGGCCCTGGTTAAGGACTAAACGCTTGTTATGATGAGGTATGGGCTGGCCGCTAGACCCCATAGGAATAGCACAATGAAGCAACTTGACAAGCGCAAAATAGTCGGCTGGATCGCAGTGGGTTTATCCATTGTCATCACCTGCGTGTGGGCATTGTGGGGCGTTCTCGAGACCTTTCACGAAGGCTGGTATCACGAGTCTCTCCTGTCGAATTTAGGCTTGATGTTCGTGCAGTACCTTAGCCCGATGCTCATCTTTATGGGCGTTACGCTCATCTCAATCTATTGGCCCCGCTTTGGTGGTGGCCTCCATATCATCTTCGCCTTGCTTGCTGTTTGGTTCTTTCAATCTTTTTCCAACGCGGCCACGTTTTTGATCATTACACCCCTGATTGGGCTTGGCCTGCTTTATTGGTTTGGTCGTCCCCAACCACGCCGGATAGCTGTTGCTATGGCTATCGGACTGCCCATGCTGACCCTCATCATATTTGGCATAGTACCCGTCCTCCGCGTGTCCCAACGTATTGATGACGGCAATCTCCAGGCTCGATCGGTGCCTGGAAACGGGGTGAAGCTCATCTGGGCACCTGATGGGCCGGGCTGGCCGCGTGCCGGGGGAAACTGGTATGAAGCCCAGCAAGTGTGCCAGTATCTCGACGAAGATGGTCTGGTCCTCGCCCCCGCGCCGCAACATATTTGGCGATTGCCAACGGTAGATGAAGCCGTGCGGTCTATGGCTCGTCACGGCCAGAACAGCGGTGGGGTGTGGGATGCGGAACTTGCTCAGGCTATCTACAAGACGACCCCTGACAAAGAGTCTCCACTATGGAATGTACATTCCCAGGTGATTTATTGGTGGACGGCGACAGAGATCGATGAAGACCGCGCCCACATCATTGTCTACGATGGCAAAGTGTGGCCGCGAGAAAAACATTTCGGCCCGGCCTATTTGGGCTTTCGATGTGTCAAATAACCGTGATCGCTCAAATGCGGTTGATATGTAGCCTGGAAGGAAAGGACAAAAGCAATGGATATTTTGAGTGCTGTTTCAGAAACGGCCCTAATCACCCTGAAAGCGCGGGTGCAGGAGGCTGAAAAAGATGAGCCGGTAATTAAGGATGATGTTGCTCAAGAATGTTTAGCCAGGATCCGGCCCCTTCTACCTGTCGAAACGCGGAACAGGCTTCTAAACCGGCGTTTGCCCTCATCGCTGACCAGACATATTGCCCTGAGATCCCGCAAATACGATGCTTACGCCAGGGCATTCATCGCGGACAACCCCGCTGGTCTGGTTGTCAGTCTTGGTTGCGGCTTTGATACCAGATATTGGCGCGTATCAGACCAAGCGTGGAACTATGTAGAGGTTGACCTGCCGGCAGTAATTGAAGCCAAAAAGAAAGTGTTGGGTGATAGGTTGACCTACAGAATGATAGGCTGCTCTGTCTTGGGGCAAGGCTGGCTTGACGAGGTACGGTCCCTTCAAGATGAAAACATCCTCTTCCTGGCGGAAGGTCTCTTGATGTATCTGCCCCCGGCGGACGTGGTTGGTCTGTTCAACAAGCTGTCGAGGACATTTTCAAAATCAGAGATTGTTTTTGAAGTGGTCAACAAGCGGTACACCCAGGGGTTCTGGAAAAAGAGTGTCGAAGCGAGGATGAAGCGAAACCTGGGCAGCGAAGCCGGCGCTTCATACGAATTTGGGGTGCGAGAGGCCAAGGAGGTTGAGGGGTATGGACCAGCCATAAAAGTGGTGGAAGAGTGGTCGTATTTTGAAGACGAAGATATCCGGCCCAAGTTGCTAAGGCTATTTCGGCCTTTTAAATTTATGTCCAGAACTCAATGGACGATTAAGGCGGCGATTGGTTAAGGGAGTGATACCCGTTTGAAGTAAAAAGAATAACAACATTCCACAAGGCCAGGAGGTGTATCTATGAAAATCAACTCATTATTGGGACTGGGGCGATTCATGATCCCGGTCCCCGCGATAATTGGGCAGAGAACTCTTCTCGGAAAGGCGCGGAAGGAGAGGGCCAGACTTGCTTCTATTC
>JBFGLD010000949.1:0-3307 GCA_041576335.1 Anaerolineae bacterium
AGATTGCCCTGCTGGCCCTGGACGAATTTGAAATGCTGGCCGGCGTTCTCGACAAAGGGCGCTTCGACGAAACCGACCTGCTGAGTATGCTGCGTCACATCATCCAGCATCGCCCTCGCTTCAAGCTAATGCTGGCCGGTTCGCACACCCTGGACGAGTATCAGCGCTGGGCCAGCTATCTGATTAATGTTCAAGTCGTAAAAATTACTTATTTGGAAACAGAGGAGGCGCGCCAACTCATCGAGCAGCCGATCAAAAACTTTGCCCTGCGCTACGAACCGGACGCCGGCCGGCGCGTGCTGGAACTAACTCGCGGTCATCCCGCACTCGTGCAGCTACTGTGTTACGAAATTGTTGCCCTTAAAAACGAGCAAGAACCTGCCCTGCGCCGGCTGGCCTGCCTCGCAGATGTGGAGCAGGCCGGGGCTCGAGCGCTGGAAAGTGCCAGTTTCTTCTTTGCCGACATCCAGCAAAATCAGATCGATGGGGCGGGGCTGGCCATCCTACGTTACATCGCGGCGCAAGGCGAAGGCGCTGTAGTTAGCCGCGCGACCCTGATCGAGCACGTAGATAATTCAGCTGACCTGGACCAAACGTTACGTTCGCTATTTCAGCGCGATCTAATTGAAGCCGTCGACCAAGGTTACCGATTTCAGGTTGAATTTATTCGACGCTCGTTTGCCTAAAACTTAAATTTGAGACCGCTTCCAACTGCCAGGCCGGATGGTGCCCCAGGCAGTTTTTTTATTTTTCGGAGCAAATCTCGGAGTGCGACTTCAACAATTTGGAGTAAAGGTATGCTAAGCTGGCTCTGTACTTATTTCAGACACAGCGGAGGTCATCGAATGAGCATTTATAGTCACAAAAGTCAGCTACAGCAGCAGATTGGACAATGGTCAGGCGGATTTATGCAGGATTTTGCCGTGGTTGAAATCATGCTTCGCCAGCGACAGCGGTTCTTTGTTGAAATTCGCGAGGGTATTGGCCTTCAGGAGAAGATACAGGCAATGCTGGTGTCCAGCCTGGCCTTTTTGGCGGTCTACGGGGCGGTGCTTGGCTCGACTCACAGCCTGCTCCAGGCGCTAAGCTCTGCCGCTAAGCTGCCCCTTCTCTTTCTGGCCACCATGCTTATCTGCATACCAACCCTCTATGTCTTCAGCTTGCTTTTTGGCTCGAACCAACGTTTGAGTCAATGTCTTGCCCTTGTCCTTTCGGCTATCACCACCGTTGCCGTTTTGATGCTTAGTTTCGCTTCAATTACGTTCTTCTTTATGGTCACAACCGGTGGGTATCAATTCTTTAAATTGCTCAATGTGTTATTTTTTGTGATAGCCGGGGTGATAGGCATGCTTTTTTTCGTCAAAGGGATGCAGGTGGTCTCCACCGCCGATGGAGAACAGGGGCAAATAAAGCGTAACCTGGTCCTATTCTTGTGGATTTTGCTGTATGCCTTTGTGGGCAGCCAGATGGCTTGGACCCTGCGCCCTTTCATCGGTTACCCTGATGCACAATTTGAACTGTTTCGCGAACTCGGCGGTAACTTTTACGCGGATATTTTGGTCAGTATCGGCGAGGTTTTGGGTTTCCTTATCGTGGTTTAGAAGATGGCGATGAAGCATTTTACTATTGTTGACTTTATACTGCGCCGGCGGGGGCAGTTCTTCGCCGAAATAAAGGACGGGATCGCTCTCCCGGAGAAAATGCGGGCCATGCTGTTTCTTAGTTCTGCATTTCTGGTTGCTTACGGCACCCTATTGGGATCCACCCACAGCCTATGGCAGACCATGAGCTCTGCCACCAAGCTCCCCCTGCTTTTTTTGGTGACACTGCTCATCTGCGCGCCCGCACTTTATGTTGTCAACGTACTGTTCGGCTTCAATCAATCCCTGGACCAGAGTTTGGCTTTGGTGCTGACTGCAATCAGTATTACCGCCATATTGCTGCTCAGTTTTGCGCCAATTACTCTCTTTTTTGTCCTGACCGTCAGGCACCACTACCAAATCTTTAAACTGCTTAACGTCTTTTTCTTTGTCATCGCCGGAACTCTGGGCGCAGCCACGCTCAGCCAGGGCATGGCCCTGATCTCAACTGCGACTCAGGCCGACAGTGCTTCTGCGCGACCACAGTTGCTATTTTACCTTTGGCTTACGGTCTACGCCTTTGTCGGCAGCCAGGTGGCCTGGACCCTGCGCCCCTTTTTCGGACATCCCAACGCACCCTTTGAACTCGTTCGCCAATTGGGCGGCAATTTCTATACCGATATCTTGGCCAGCTTTGGTGAAATCTTGGGCTTCGTTATCGTCAAGGGAGGCTAAACATGGCTCAAAGCGTCAATAAAAATGTCCTTAGGACCAAAGCCCAGCCATCAGCCGGATCCAACGTCAGAACGGACCGCAGCCTGGGGACCATACTGGTTGTCCTGGTCGTATTGTTAATGTTGGTTAACATCCCCATTAATGTTGATGGTCTCGGCCTGGCTCACCTAAATCCTGAAACCGCGAATCTGGTCATTCGTGACGGAATGTTGATCACAGGGCCCGCCTCGGCAAATGTGTACCTAGTGCAGAACTACAAGCTGCGTTTGATTAGCGGTCCGGAAGCAAGCCGGCGTTACTTCAGCGGTCGCCCAGTTCGCGCGGTTGACGAACGCCTGTTGGCCCAATTTGGGCAGGGGCCGCCAATCCGGTACCTGACTCAATGCGCCGGCCGCGCCGAAATCTTCGCCGTCGAGCATGGTCAAAAACGTTGGGTCAGGCAGCCGCGTTGGGTAAACAAAAGGTTGCGGTGGGATAAAATCAACGTCGTATCTTGTACTTACCTGGACCGCTTGCCCACGGGCCTCCCGCTTGCCGAAGATGTGGACGTTCAGCCCAGGCTGTGAGCAAACTGAGAGAAAAAATGGAAAATTCCGCTTTCCGCTGGCTTGCCTTACTGCGAAATCCAATCTGGTATGTGGTCGTCGTCACCGCTTTGACCGCTTTGACGACCTATGCCCGTGTTTTGTGGTGGCTGGTAGGGGTGGTGGCTGTGATCTGGGGAGTGTGGCTAATATGGCCTTCGTTAGGGTGGGAAGAAGTCCAATCAGATGGTACAGAACCCCTGGATGCCTATTTGGATCAAGCCCGGGTGTACCACCTGCAAATTAGCCGGCTGCTGCAGGCGACAGCTAACAAAAGCAACACGGTTGAACGACAGCGCCTGCTCAGGGAGCTTAACGGTTGGGTCAGGGCTATCCAAGCCCTGGGGCAGCATGTGACCAGCCTGCGGACCAACGAACTTCTATGTCGGGATATGGCAGCCGTGCCGC
>JBFGLD010000950.1:0-3306 GCA_041576335.1 Anaerolineae bacterium
CCTGGACGGGGATCATTTCCATTACCAATCCCGGCCAACAGACAGTCAATACAGCTTAGTTAAAGAGCAGCTAGCACAAATACAGCGGGAGAAACTGATGAAAAAAGAACTTGTTGGCCGAGGTTGGGCCTTTCCATTGACAATTGGCCCGCAGGGTGGTTTGGCCCTGACCGGCGACCGAAATGAGTTGGAACAGGCTATCCGGATTATCTTGACTACCGCGCCGGGACAGCGGGTTATGCGGCCGACTTTTGGCTGTCGCCTGCACGAACTGATCTTTGCCCCCAATAATAGCGACACGGCCAACCAGGCCCGCCGTTACGTAGAGGACGCTTTAGGCATGTGGGAGCCGCGGATCAATGTTGTTCGAGTGGAGGCCCAACCTGATCCCGAAAATAATCATCAGCTTCTGATCAAAATCGATTACGAAGTAAAAACAACCTACGACCGCCGCAGTTTAATCCATCCGTTTTATTTAATTCCGGAGGAGCCGGCATGAGCTTGCGATGTGCCACAAAGGATGAAAAACAAAAACATGGAGAAGGCACAGAGATACCCAGAGCCTTATTAATTTTTTGCTCTTGTCGAGTTTTTCTGTGAAACCGGGTGCGTCCTAAAAATTGGGACACACCCGTGAAACCTCTCTAAAACAATCTATCTTCCCAGGAGGCTTGAGCTTATGTTAACTGCCCCAGTCCTTGATGATCGTCGTTTTCAAGACATTGTGGATGAAGCCAAGAAACGAATTCCCCATTTTTGCCGGGAGTGGACCGATCATAATGTCAGCGACCCCGGCGTAACGCTTATTGAACTTTTTGCTTTTATGACCGAGTCGATTTTGTACCGGCTCAACCAAGTGCCGGAGCGCCACTATATCAAGTTTATGGAGATGTTGGGCATCACTTTGAAAGGGCCGCAGCCGGCCAAAGCGCCGATCACCTTTTGGCTGGCGGCGCCTCAACCAACAGTTGTGACCATCGCGGCCGGCACGGAAGTTGCCAGCACCCAAACTGAAACCGAACGCCCTATTGTCTTTACCACCGATGCCGATCTCAAAATCAGGGTGCCTATCCTTCGGGCTATAATGTCCCGAAAAACCCAGGCAAGCGGGGGCAATCGATATTATGACACGCACAACCTGCGCCGCCTGCAAGCCGGTTTTGAGGGGATCGATGTGTTCTCGGAAGCGCCGCAGGTGGATGACGCCCTTTATTTTGGTTTTGAAAATGACCTGAGCCACCATATTCTGCGCTTCGAT
Organism: Anaerolineae bacterium; assembly: GCA_041576335.1. Taxonomy (GTDB): domain Bacteria; phylum Chloroflexota; class Anaerolineae; order 4572-78; family J111; genus JANQQF01. The sequence continues at coordinate 1,259 of JBFGLD010000950.1, forward strand.
CTGGATTTCAACCCGGCCTTTGGGGCCGGCGTGGATCCCAAACAGCCGCCTTATCAGTGGGAAGTCTCGACCGGCGATCCGGAGCGACGCTGGGCGCCGTGTGATGTCGAAGAAGATTTGACGAACAGTATGAACAGCGGCGGTCGGATCCAGATCTTCACGCCCAAAATGGGTAAGTATGCCCCCAACAAAGAGGATTTCTACTGGGTGCGGGTTCGCATCAAAGAGATTACGCGCCAGGAACGAGACGATGGCATGCGACCGTTCCAGAAAACACCACGTTTGCGGCAGGTGACCGTATCATCGTGGGGCGGCACCGTCGAGGCCACCCACGCCCAACAACTTACCAAAGAATTTCTGGGCCGCAGCGATGGTGTCCCGGACCAGCGGTTCCATTTGCAGTCTCGGCCTATCCTCGAACGCCAACCGGGGGAAACACTTGTCGTTCAGGTCGATGGCGAACCGGCCCAAAAGTGGCAAGAAGTCAGCGACTTTGCCGACTCGGGCTTTCGCGATCGTCATTTCACCCTCGATAGTGTTACCGGCGAACTGCGACTGGGCCCGGCGGTCCGGCAGCCGGACGGTACGGTCAAGCTGTACGGTGCGATTCCACCGCGGGGAGCCAGTCTGTTTTTTGAACGCTACCGCTACGGGGGCGGCCAAGAGGGCAATGTACAGGCCGGTATTCTAAACACCCTCAAAACCTCTATCCCGTATGTCGCGCGGGTCCAGAATCGTAAACCGGCCTGGGGCGGTTTGGATAGTGAAACGTTGGCGGCGGCAATGGTCCGGGCGCCAAAACTGCTGCGCAGCCGTGAACGGGCCGTGACCGAAGATGATTTCGAGTTTCTGGCGATGGAGGCCCTACCGGCGGTAATCGGCCGGGTGAAATGTCTGCAGCCGCGGCCGGCCGAAGCCGGCCGGATCATTCCTGGTCAGATTTACGTCTTAGTTATTCCCCGCGTGCCGCAGCCGGAAGGCCGACTGGAAGCGGACCAGCTCGAACTAGACAGCGAGGAAATGGCCAAACTCACGGCCTTCCTGGATGAAAGGCGGCTGCTTACCGTTCGGCTCGACGTACGTCTGCCGGCTTATCACTGGGTTGCGGTCAGGGTTCGGCTGCGGGCGGTGCCCGGCGTCGATCAGGCAGCGGTTCAAGCAGTAGTATTGGCCCGACTTTATCACTTCTTGAATCCGCTTAAAGGCGGCGAGGCGGGTCAAGGCTGGCCTTTTGGCCGCGACCTGTTTGTGTCTGACGTGTATCAGTGCCTGCAAGGCATCGCCAACGTCCAGTTTATTCGCTCGGTAGAACTGTATGAAGCCCAACCGGGCGGCGAAGGCCGGGGCCAGCCCATTGAAATGGTAGATATTTTGGACCACGGCGTGATCGCCTCCGGGCAGCACGAAGTCGAGTTTGTTTAGGGTGTGCGTAACTATTTAGCCAGGACTGGAAGTCCTTAGAAAAACAGGGCGATTTGTTTGTCAACAACACCTGTAATTATGGAATATCGCCATTTATAGCGCAGGACTGCTAGTCCTAAATGGATAACCTGAATAGTTGCGCGTGTGCTGCGTGCATGTTAGGTTGAGGCCGCAGGCCGAACAATCCCTGCAAATTCTCAACGGTAACCGAATTGTGAGGTGAGAGCAATGGCTCAATTTGAATTCGAGCTAAAAATTGAAGGGCTTGATGGGATACGGAAAGGCAATATCCCCAAAGGCACCTTGTCGATTGGCCGGGTCAAGGGTAATAATCTGGTTTTGCCGAATGAGCAAGTCTCGCGCCAGCACGCCCAACTAGAGCGCACCGACACCGAGTGTTACCTGACCGATCTGGGCAGTTCTAACGGCACGGCGGTAAACGGTGAATCAGTGAAGCCCAGTGTTCCGCACCTGTTAACGCACGGGGATGTGATCCAAATTGGGCCTTACTCGCTAACATTTTCGCAGGTACAGGCAGCTGCGGAAGCAGTCCCACCAAGCCGGGAGTCCAAGGAACCGGCGCCTCAAAGTCAAAAGCCGCCCGCCGCTGAAAAAGCGGCGGGAGA
>JBFGLD010000951.1:0-3304 GCA_041576335.1 Anaerolineae bacterium
GGCAACCTCTGCCGTTGTACAGGTTATCATAACATTGTGAAGGCCGTTGAATATGCGGCGGGGAAAATGTAGGGAAGGAGGCGGAAAAATAATGGCAAAACTAATTGGTTCGGCAATAAAACGTGTTGAAGACCCAAGATTGATCACGGGTGCGGCGCAGTATCTGGACGATATTCGGCTGCCTGGAATGCTGCACGCGGCGATTTTGCGAAGCCCCTATGCCCATGCCAAAATCAAAAGCATCAATACCGGTGTGGCTGCCAAGGTGCCCGGCGTAGTTGGGGTGTTTACCGGCAAGGATTTTGAGGATCTGCCGGCCCTCCCATATGGCTGGCCGGCAGGCGGGGTGGAAAATTACGCCAACACACCGCGCGTGTTGGAGATCGACAAGGTGACTCATACAGGTGCGGCTGTGGCCGTTGTTGTGGCAGAGGATCGCTACACCGCCGAGGATGCCTTGACCCTAATCGAGGTAGACTATGAACCTCTGCCGGTGGTGGTAAATGCTGAGAAAGCGACCCAGCCCGGTGCACCGCAAATTCACGAGAATGCGCCTAACAACATTATCTTTGACTGGTCTTGTGGCGAAATGGAACCTACCGATCGGGCGCTTAGCCAGGCCGAAGTTGTCGTCAAACAGCGGCTAATTAATCAGCGCCTGATCCCAACCCCGATCGACGGGCGCGGGGCTATCGCCCAGTACGATCTTGGCACGGAAGAGTACACCCTATGGATAACGTCTCAAACGCCGCATATTCAGCGCTTGCTCATAACCGCTTTTGTTTTGGGTATTCCTGAAACCAAGCTGCGGGTAATCACACCCCACGTCGGCGGCGGCTTCGGTACGAAGATCTTTACCTACCACGAGTGGTGCTTGATACCTCTGCTGGCCAAAAAACTTGGCCGGCCGGTCAAGTGGATGGAGACACGGCGGGAAAACTACGTCGCAACGACTCACGGCCGGGATCATATCACCGATATCGAGCTTGGGGCCAAACGGGATGGCACGGTTACCTCGCTTAAGGTCAAAACGTATGCTAATTTTGGCGGCGTGCTCTCGACCGCCTCAGGTGGCATCCCCACTACTCTCTACGCCCGGATGCTGTCGGGCCCGTATCGTATCCCCCATATCTACTGTAACGTGCTGGGTGTCTACACTAATACCGGCATGGTCGATGCCTACCGCGGCGCCGGGCGACCGGAAGCAACCTATGTTCTCGAGCGGGCGATGGACCTGCTGGCCGAGGCGTTGAATATGGACCCAGTGGATGTGCGACGAAAGAACTTCATTCCGCCCGAGGCTTTTCCCTATGAACCGGCCGATAATCTTTTGAATGGCCTAAGCTATGATAATGGCGAATATAGCAATACGCTGAACAAAGCGCTTGAACTTGTGGACTATCAGGGTTTTCGCAAGGAGCAAGAGGAAGCCCGAAAGCAGGGCCGCTACCTGGGCCTGGGCCTTTCTAGTTATGTAGAACTGTGCGGGGTTGCGCCGTCGTCGTGGGTTGGAGCAATCGGCGAAGGCTGGGCTGGCGGCATGTGGGAAAGTGCCAACGTGCGGGTCCACCTCACCGGCAAGGTCGTTGTTACCATCGGGACGCTGCCGCACGGCCAAGGCCACGAAACGACCGTGTCGCAGATTGTAGCCGACGAGTTAGGTATCCCGATCGAAGATATTATTGTCCAGCACAGCGATACCCTGGGTACGCCGTTTGGATATGGGTCCTACGGCAGTCGCAGTGCGGCCGTTGGTGCGGTGGCCGTACATAACAGCTTACAGCGGATCATAGAAAAAGCTAAGAAACTTGGGGCGCATATGCTTGAGGCAGACCCTGCTGATGTCGTTTACGAGAATGGTAAGGTTAGTGTAAAGGGTGCTCCTGATCAGGCTAAAACGATTCAGGAAATTTCCGCCGCGGCGGCGGTTGGATACGATCTACCTGAAGGTATGGAACCGTTTCTGGACGATGTGACTTACTATGACCCGCCTAATTGCACTTTCCCCTTTGGTACCCACGTTTGTTTTGTTGAGGTTGACAGAGACACGGGTCATGTGGACGTCAAGCGCTATGTGGCGGTAGATGATGTCGGCAAAGTCATCAACCCCCTGATTGTCGATGGGCAGATTCACGGCGGCATCGCTCAGGGTGTCGCTCAGGCGTTATGGGAGGCCGCAGTCTACGACGAGAACGGTCAGCTAATTACCGGCTCCCTGATGGACTACGCAGTGCCCAAGGCCGATTTCCTGCCGTCGTTCGAAACCGACCGGACCGAGACCCCCACGCCAGTTAACCCGCTAGGCGTTAAGGGTGCCGGAGAGACGGGCACAATTGCTTCCACGCCGGCGGTTGTAAACGCGGTCATTGATGCGTTGGCTCCATTCCGCGTCAAGCATCTCGATATGCCCCTGACACCGGAGAAACTCTGGCAAGTAATGCATGGCAATGGGAGGTCATAACAATGTATCCAGCGAAATTTGACTACTATCGCGTCAGCAGCATTCAAGAAGCGGTGCGCCTGTTGCAGCAGCATAGTGATGCCAAAGTTTTAGCCGGCGGTCACAGCTTGCTGCCGGCAATGAAACTGCGCTTTGCCCAGCCGGAAGTCGTGGTCGATATTGCACGCATTCCTAACCTGGCCGGAATAACCAAGCATAACGGTACGCTGCGGATCGGCGCCTTGACCACGCATGCCGGCTTGGCCGCCTCTGACGTACTCAAACAACACTGCCCCGTCCTGGCCGAAGCAGCCGGCCACGTAGGTGATATGCAGGTTCGCAATAAAGGAACCATCGGCGGTAACCTGGCCCATGCTGATCCTGCCTCCGACCTGCCGGCAGTGGTCGTAGCTCTGGGTGGCGTAATCCACGTGTCTGGCCCCAGCGGCGACCGCCAGATCGATGCGGCAGACTTCTTTGTCGATTTGCTAGCCACTGCGCTCCAGCACCAAGAGCTGTTGACGGTTGTGGAAGTGCCTGTTTTAAGCGCGAAAACCGGTTCCGCTTACCTGAAGTTTGCAAACCCGGCCTCGGGCTATGCCATCTGCGGGGCAGCGGCTATTGTCGATGTGGCCAATGATGGTACGTGTCAAAGTGCCAGCCTGTGTTTCAACGGCGTTACGGTTACGCCCCATGCTGCCGGGGCGGTCGCCGATGCGCTCGCCGGGAAGAGCTTGGACGATGCGGCCATCGAGCAAGCGGTGGACAACAACCTGTCTATTGCCGAGCCGATGGGTGATATCCATGCCTCCGGGCCGTATCGGATCGAGTTGGCCAAAGTGTACGGCAAACGTGCTTTGAAAC
>JBFGLD010000952.1:0-3300 GCA_041576335.1 Anaerolineae bacterium
CGCCGCGCATGTATTTACGCAAGACCAACAGCAGCGGGGTGTCGTTGCCGACACCCCGCCGCACTTTATGCCAGGTTAGGTGCAAACGGGGTGCTTGAGGTTCGGCTGAGAGAATGAGGTTATGACGAACCGGGTAGACGTAAATTTCAAGGCCAAAAGTAAGCGAGTTGATTTGCACAACTCGCTGCACCCGCCCATCCAGCAGAACTGAGCGCAGTTCGGCGGCCATCGCAGCAACAGAAAAGGTATCGAAATGCATCGGAATATCATCAATTTCAACCGGGCCGGTTTAGCGCGGATCTTGATAGTCGGCACTGCCAGGTGATCCAGAAGTTTAGAACGCTTTCAGTTTATTCGTCAAATCCCGAACCGTATCGTTGCCCCGAATCCGCAGACGCACCATCTCAAACCGATTGTTATAGGACTGCTCTACTCCCCACTGGGTGGTTACGGCTCCCCAAAAGTCGGCTGATTCGAGCACGCGGACGGTCAACTCATCATACCGACCGGCCGGATAAGAGAAAAAGCGAACCGGCTCGTTCGTCCGGGCCTCAATCGCCTCTTTGGAGCCAAGAATTTCGTATACTAGAAAATCGACATCCCGATCACGAAGGTCCAAGTGGCGATAGCTATGTGAGCCAAATTTCATGCCTGCTTGGTGCATCTCGATGATCATCTCCCAGGTCAGATAACTTACGTTGTAGGTGTCGATAGGTTCGGTAAAGACAAAAAACGTGGCTATATAACCGTATTTGCGCAGCAAAGGAAAGGCATTTTCGTAGTTGTCCCGATAGCCGTCATCAAAGGTAATGATGATCGGCTTGGGTGGCAGCTCACTTTCTTGGCTCAGGGCGTAGGCCAGATCCTCCAGCGAAATGGTTTCGTAGCCGGCCTGACGCAAATAGGCTAATTGAGCCTCAAATATGTCCGGTACAACCGACAAATCTTGGCGGATAGCGTCGGCGCCGGTTGGCGGTTCGGACAGGTAGTGATACATCAGGATCGGAACCCGGACCGTGAATCCTTGGCCGGTAGGGGTTGGCGCCGGTGTCGGCGTGGCCGTGCTGGTTGGCGTTTTGGTAGGCAGCGGTGTATTGGTCGGGACGCGCGTCGCAGTGGCGGAAGGAGACGGCGAGGGGGTCCGGGTTGAGGTTGGGGTCAAGGTGGGAATAGCGGTGTAGCTTAAGCTCGGTATCGCAATGGGGGAAAGCGGCGAGTTAAAAACGTCGGAGTCAACCTGCGTCGCTCCAGCTGCAGCAGCGGTGGGCAAAGAGGTAGACACGCGAAGCGGAACATTTTGGTCCTCATTCGTAACTTGGCTCGATTTATTAATCGCAAAGTCAGGTAATTGGTTTACTGTTGTGCTTGGCGCAGCGGCGCGACTGACGCAGGCTTGCAAAAAACTTGCGACGAGCAAAAGCAAACAGCCCCTCAACCCATAACGCGCCGAAATCCGCACGGTAACCCTCAAAATTCTCTGGAAGCTCATTGGAACAACGGGAGTGGTCTGGAATTATTCTTCTTCAAAATCTATCAATTCACCCGATGGTGCCAGGGTTTGAATGGTCAATTCGGCCTTATCTAGCTGTTGGGCACAATATTTCGACAAGGCCATTCCCCGTTGGTACAGCGACAGGGACTCAGCCAACTGTAAATTACCGGCTTCCAGCTTTTTGACAGTTTCCTCTAGTTCGGCGAAGGCTTGTTCAAAGCTCATCGTTTCGATGTCGGTATGGCTCGCTTCACTCATAGTCGATTTCCTAAAGTGCTTTCTTATTCCAGGCCAGGGTCCAGGCTACGGCTTGCCGGATCCCGTCGTCGAACGAGACCTGCGGCTGGTAACCCAGTAACCTTTTGGCCTTACTCAAATCAGCCACATAGAAACTGATTTCACCGGGCCGAATAGGTTTGTCGATAATTTGCGGCCTCACGCCCAAATTGGCGGCAACGGTCTCGGCCAACTGCAGCAGAGTCGCCGGGCTGCCCGAACTCAGATTAAAGGTATCATTCTCCACCTCGCCGGAGGACAGTTTCTCTATCCCCAACATCAAGCCGTTAATGCAATCATCAATATAGGTGAAATCGATCATCTTGTTACGGTCATAAATGGTAATCGGCTCACCCTGCCGCATTTGCTCGATAAAAATGTGCAAAACTCGGGTCATGCGCTCAAGGTCGCTATCGTAACGACCGTAGACGTTACTCAAACGAAAAACCAGATATTTGAGTTCGTAGCAGTGAGCATAAGCATAAATCAACATCTCATCGGTCATTTTGTAGGCAGCATAGGGGCTGAGAATATGAAAAATATCGGTTGTGTCTTCCGCCACGGCCGGTGGTTGTGGGCGGCCATACACTTCTCTGGAACTGCTAAATATGATCGGGGCGGTGAATTCGCGGCAAAACTCCAACACGTTGAACGTTGTTGTGGCATTTTCGTGGGCGCGGCCAGGATTTTCTACCAATTCGTGTACTTTGGCGTTGGCCGCCAGGTGTACTACTAAATCAGGTTGGGCAAAGGTTGGATTCATCCCCGACAGGTCGGCCAACTTGGGCATGCCCTGCCGGGCAATATCACGCTGAACCAGGGGGATATGATCCGTCCAGCTATTTTTGCGTCTGTCAACACCTATGACGGAATGCCCTTTTTCGAGCAGAGCCAGGCACAAATTTGTCCCAACCTGTCCGCTGCTGCCGGTTACGAGAATATTCAAGTTGATTAATCTCCTTAGCCACTAACATACTTATAGTATTGCTCTCGTACCTGGTCGAAACCAACGTTCGCGCGAGGGCTGTCGTAAACAATTTTGCCTTTGGCCAGAATAACAATCCGGTTCCCCAGCGATAAGCCCCGCTCCAAGTTGTGGGTCGTCATCAAGATGGTGCGCTGGCTGACGTCAACAGCGTGCAGCAGCTTAGCCAGCATATCAGCCGCATGCTGATCCAAACCCGTATCCGGTTCGTCGAGCAGAAGAATGGGCGGATTGTGCAGAATGGCGCGGGCAATCGCCAGACGCTGCTGCATCCCCCGTGAATAAGTACGCACCGGATCGTGCTGCCGCCCCCACAACCCAACCTGGGTTAACACGAACTCGATCCGCGCTGAGGCATCGGGCACATCATACATCCGGGCGTAGAAGCGGAGATTTTGATCCGCAGTCAAATCATCGTACAGCAGCGTTTTGTGAGAAACTAACCCCATAAAACGGCGCAGCTCGCTGGCCGAATCGGCCAGGCGGTAGCTGTTGATAAATACCTGTCCGGCCGTAGGCTTGCTCAGGCTGGCGACTATGTGGATCA
>JBFGLD010000953.1:0-3299 GCA_041576335.1 Anaerolineae bacterium
CGCTGTAGAACGACCCGTTTATAATGATGCCCTTCGGTGGTTTTGGCGCTGATATATTTAGAGCAGTCATACAGGAAGTGCATGACTGCCTCATATTCGGCCGGTGAGATCTCATCCTCGGCTTTGCCTCGTCCGGTGGGTACCAAGAAGAATACGCTCCAGGTCATGGCCCCATATTCCAGCACCAGCCGAAAAATCTCAGGCAAATCCTCCAGGTTGTAGCGGGTGACGGTTGTGTTGAGTTGCAGTTTCAGGCCAATCCGGCGGGCAGTCTGCCAGCCGCGAGTGGTCAACTCGAACGAGCCGGGCACCTGCCGAAAATCGTCGTGCCGGGCCGGAGTAGAACCGTCGATGCTGAGCGAGATTGCTTTGCCGCCGTATTCTTTGATCCGCTGCAAGTTTTCTTCATTCAGCAAGGGCGTGCCGGAGGGCGAAACCGCCATCACCAATCCCAACTCGTTGCCATAGGCCAGCAAATCAAACAGGTCGGCTCGCTTGAAGGGATCGCCGCCGGTGAAAATGAATATAGGCCGGGGTTTGCCAAAGCTGTCGACCTGCTCCAATAAACACTTGGCCTCCTCAAAATTTAAGGAGAGGGGATCGTGGTCCGGGATAGCCTGGGCTCGGCAGTGACGGCAGGCCAGATCGCAAGCGTTAGTCGTTTCCCAGATTATCATAAAGGGCCGTTCGCTTAAATCGTAGGTGGGTTGGCGGATTATTGTTTGCATTTAGCTACCTCGTTACGTTGAATTTTGTTTGACGGCTGCATTGTCCAGCGAGAACAGCTGGCGCACGGTGGCAATATAGGCCGCGCCGTTACCGCTGGCAGTCTCTTGTTTCAAACACAAGGTTGGCTCGTGCAGAATCTTGTTGACCAAACGGTGGCTCATCGTCGCCACCAAGTTTTGCTGGCGCTCGTCCAGGTTTAGGCGCTTAAAAACCCGCTCCAACTCTTGTTGGCGCACCTGGTCAATGTGCTGGCGCAATGCTGCAATCGTAGAGCTGGCTTCTAATGAAGAGAACCACTCCAAAAATTGGCCAAACTCTTCGGCCACAATCTGCTCGACACGGGGAATCTCGGCTTCGCGTTCGCGCGTGTTCTCGTCAGCCTGGCCCTGCAGGTCGTCGATATCGTGGAGGTGTACGTTGGGTAGGTCAGCCACATTGGGGTCAACGTCACGCGGCACTGCGATGTCCATAACAAATAGAGGCCGGTCGGCCCGGGCAGCCATAACCGGCTTTAACAACTCTTGACTGAGGATGGTGTGGGGCGCGCTGGTTGAGCTTATGACGATGTCGGTTTCGGTCAAAGCCGCGGGAAGCTGCTGAAAGTTAATGGCCTCGCCCCCCCAGATCTGAGACAGTTCGCTGGCCTTGTCGTAGGTCCGATTGGCCACCACAACGTTTGTGACACCCCGCTTGATCAGCGCCCGGACGGCAATGGCCCCCATCTCTCCGGCACCAATGAGTAACACTTTCCGCTCCGATAAATCGCCCAGCAGTTGGCTAACCAGACCGGCTGCCACTGAGCTAATAGATACCGAGTTGACGCCGATCGTGGTTTCGGTACGAGCCCGTTTACCGGTGTGGATAGCGGCTCTAAACAAGGCTGACAGGACGGTCCCGGCCGCACTCTGCGATAAGGCTGCCTCGTATGCGTCCGTAACCTGCCCCAAAATTTGTGGTTCGCCCAGTACCATCGAGTCAAGGCCGGCAGCCACGCGAAATAGGTGTTGGATGGCTGCTTCATCGTGATAAATGTACAAGTGGCCAACGAACGCAGCCCGGGCAATATCGCAAGAGCGGCTGAGGAAGTTAATAATGGCTTCGGCGGCGATGATAGGGTTGTTCACCAAAGCATAGACTTCTAATCGATTACACGTCGAAAGGATGACTCCCTCGCGTACGTCCTCAAGTTGGGCTTGTTGGTGGTTATTTCCAAAGTGAGTTAAGGCGGAGCGCAGCATCGCCGGCGTAAACGAAAGCCGCTCTCTGACGTCAATCGGAGCGGTCTTATGGCTAAGGCCGATCAGCAGTATTTTCACAATTATTTTCTCCCAGTTGTGAATGATGGGACGGGATAAAAAATCTTGTTTCTCTGTTCGGCGTTATGGACGCCACACTGTAATTATAATGGGTCAGCCTGCTGCCGGTAAGTGACAATTGTCCTTGATATGTTATGACATGTGTCACCTATTTTGGAAATAGAAATCTGAGAGAGGGGGTTGATTTTGCCGGATCTTACTTAAGAGCGCGGAAACGGATGACCCTTTGACTCAAATCAAAGAAGAGGATGATCGGATGACACCAACAGCATCAACCTTGTGGCTGTTTTTATGGCTATGGGGTAGCAGCCTTACCGCCACAGTGACGACCATAAGCTAGTAGCGCCGGGGCATGCTATCTGCAATGGCATAACCTTACAACTCGATGGTAATTCACATTTCAGGTTCAAAACGATAGCCAAATTCCCGTTCAGTGTGGATGTAGCGGGGGTGAGCCGGGTCGGGTTCAATCTTTTGGCGCAGGAACCAGATATAGCGACGGATGTAACCGGTATCGTCGATATATTCCGGTCCCCAGACTTCCGCCAATAGTCGTTCGGTGGCACAGACACGCCCAGCCTGTCGAACTAAAGCCTGTAACAGGCGAAACTCGGTTGGGGTCAGGTCAACGACCTGTGGCCCGCGCAATACCACATGGCGATCGAAGTCAATCGTCAATTCGCCATAGCGGTGCACCGGGACCGCAGCGTCTACAGCCCGGTTAGCGCGAGCCAGCACCGCTTTTACCCGGGCTGTTAACTCGGCAAAGCTGAAAGGTTTGGTAACATAATCGTCTACCCCCAGCTGAAAACCGCGCAGCTTGTCCACCTCTTCTCCTTTGGCGGTCAGCATAATAATTGGCACGGTGGAACCTTGCCGGATGCGCCGGCACATCTCCCAGCCATCCAGCCCGGGCATCATTACATCCAACAACACCAGATCGGCCCCATCTTGAGAAAGCCTCTTCAAGCCCTCTAGACCGCTGAGCGCGTCTGACACGGTAAAGCCTGCCTGCTGCAGATATTGACCAAGTAAATCGTGCAGGGCTTGGTCATCATCAATAAACAGAATGCGTTGACTCATAGCTCCCTACGCTTGATTGAACGTAACTATTCAGGTTATCCATTTAGGACTAGCAGTCCTGCGCTATAAATGGCGATATCCCATAATTACAGGTGTTGTTGACCAACAAATCGCCCAGTTTTTCAAGGACTGCCAGTCCTGGCTGAATAGTTACGATTGAACAAAATTACG
>JBFGLD010000954.1:0-3293 GCA_041576335.1 Anaerolineae bacterium
AGTTTCTTAATTCGCGCAGCAGAACCGTAGCTGTATGTCATTCAAAATGACCGGGGTAGGAAATACATGAAACCCCAATCGATCGCAGGTTCAGGCGCCTTCAGGCTGAGCCAGAAGGCTGAGGCGCAGCCCCCGGAGGGCCGGGAAAATAAAAATACGAAGTCAGCTCGCTTGTTTGAGCCATCAAAATTGTACCCCGATTTGTGGGGTCTGGTATGGCTCATCGGTGCAGCCCTAGTCGCTGCCGTGGTCGGGCTAACCATCGGGCTGATCACGGTCTAATCGAGAAGATGTTTCGGCAGGCCAGACCGGTACCCGAAGCAAAAAGGGAAACGTAATACGCCCTACGAACGAACTGCGTGTTCCGTAAAGCTTGGGTTGCTCCGGCTTAAATGACTTTCCGAGCAAGCTCCCAGTAGTCAGGAGGTCATCTCATGTTGCGACGGTACAAATATGTGCGGACGACGGAAACCATCGAGCGAGACGTGGTTCCGCTCAAGCGTCCCCAGAAGCGCATCAAAATCATCGAGCGCGAGGTGGTTCCGTTTGAGCGCGCCGCCGGGCCTACCGAAACCATCGAGAGGGAATTGGCCCCGTTGGTACAGTCCGGGCTTACGCTGCGCTGGCCGCGTTGGCGGCCAAAGCTGGGCCGGCTGGCCCTGGGCTCCCTGGCGCTGGCTGTCCTGGGCGGGCTGAGCCTGGTGATGTTGACCATGCTAGTCTGTGCCGCCGTCGGGCTATGGAGCTGGTCAGGCCCGAATGAGGCTGACACGGTCGCCCGGCGGCCGATGATCCGCTCCCGGCTGGCGCCCCTGGCCACCATGCCCCTCTTAGCGCCGGCGGAGGCTGTGGTCGAACTGGCCACGCCGCTGGCCGCGGTGGCCAACCCGACGGCACCGCCGGTTTTACCCACGGCTACGCCCATGCCCCCGCCCCCAACCGCGGCTCCGCCGGCTGCCGCCAGCCAAGCCACGAGCAAACCGAAGCTGACCTCCTTGGTCGTGTTAAATGTTCGGGCCGGTCCGGGGGTCGATCATCCGGTCGTGGGCAAGCTGGCTGCCGGTCAGTCGGCAGCGGTCACCGGCCAGAACCCGGAAGGGACCTGGTGGCAGATTGAATACCCGGCCGCCAGCGGCGGGCTGGCCTGGGTGTCGGCCAACCCCCAATATTCAACGGTCAACCGTACTGGGGAGACGTTGATTGCTCAAGGGCCCACGCCTGCCACGGGCGCGGCTTCGCCGCCGGCCAGCACCCCGGCCACCCAGGCGCCGTCCTCGCCGACCGCCGCTGCTCCGACCCCGGTGAGCAGTCCGGCGGTGACGGCTCCGGACAGTACCGCAGGCTGGTCCTTTGCCGCTACGCGGGTTGATGCCATTCCGACCCGGAAGATGCTGATGCTTTTTGGCGAGATGACCAACGAGACCGGCGCCGCCCAGCAGATCTCAACTGTCACCGGTACCTTCTACGACGCGCAGGACCAAGTCATCGCCGCCGACAAGAGCACCTATGGCCTGTGGCCGACCAACGTGGTCCCGCCGGGTGGGCGCGTCCCCTTTGCTCTGACCGTTTATGATATTAAAGAGGCGGCCAAATTCGATCTGGCAGTTCAAGCCAAACCTGCCGCGATCGCCCCTCGCCAGGATTTTGAGTTTGTCGGCGTCAGCGAACAGATGAAAGGGAACAACTACTGCCTGGCCGGCGCCCTGAAAAATCCTGGCGCCACGCTGGAAAAGCAGTTGGTCATCGCGGCCATCCTGTATGATGAGCAAGGGAAGGTCTTGCGCTTCGGCAACAGCAATAAAACCGCCTTTCAAAACACGATAGGTGAGCAGACCCTGGACTTTGAAGTTTGTATTAAGTCGCCGCCCGAGAACGTCACCCGCCATGAATTGATAGCGTGGGGGAGTTGAGCCAATGAGGCACAGACAATCGCGACTCATAATTTACCTATTACTGCTATTTTTGATCACCGGTCCGGCCTGCAGCCTGGCCTCTCACCTGGCCGGCCGGGCTATGGAGGCAGCTAGGGGCCCCACGCCGACCCGACGCTGGCGCCCGGCCGTGCCGCCGGCCGACTCGCCCGCTGCAGCGCCGGTAGCCAAGACCGGTCTAAACGCGCCTGTTTCTCCAACCGTCCCGACCCCAACGCTAGCACCCACTCCAACGGCTACCCCTATCCCAGCGCCGCCGGTGACGAGCGGCCAGGCCGCGGTGTCCGGTAACAGCGCCGCGGTAGCCCCCGGACAGCCGGCAGCGCCGGCAGTGGTGGTTAATCCCACGGCCGCACCCATGTCCATTCCTCTCGTTGCGGCCATTCCCACCAGCCCGCCCGCGGTGATCCCAACGCCTGTGGCCTCGCCAAAACTGCCGCCAGGGGTGACGCCCAGCCCGACTTTGACGCCGGTCCCGGACTATGATTATATGCTGGCCGAATTCTTCAACAGCCCCACCACCAACAACTTCTTGCTGATTTATGTGGCCATTGTCGATCCCAACGAGATCCCCATCGGCGGTATGAAAATCGTCGGCACCCGGCTGGATCACAACTTAACCTACGAAAGCCCGATCTCAACCTGGCATTACGAGGGTTACAGTGCCCCGGGCCATGTCATCAAAAGCGGCAATGTAAAATTTGAACCGCCGGGCGGCATCGAGACGACCGGTTGGATGCTGCACCTGGCAGATGCCCACGGCCATCGCCAGTCGGCCGATATTCCTTTTGAGGTGGATGAGAGCGATAAGCAGTGGTATTTTATCAAGTTCAGGCGCAAGTTCTAGCCGCCCTTAATTTAGAAGTTTCATACTATAGTACATTGTCCGACAAATTCTGAGAACTCATGTCATTTCGAGCGCAGCGAGAAATCTTCGCGGTTGGTGCCCTATCCTGGTTGTAGCTTGAAGATTTCTCGTCGCGCTGCTCCTCGAAATGACATATCATAACTTATCTGACAGTTTAGTAGTACAGTGTCAGGCAAATTCTGAGAAGTCATGTCAGTTCGAGCGAAGCGAGAAATCTTCGCGATTGTTGCCATAAACTGGTTGTAGCTTGAAGATTTCTCGTCGCTCTGCTCCTCGAAATGACATATCATAACTTATCTGAGAGTGTATTAGTACATTGTCAGGTAAATTTTGAGAAGTCATGTCATTTCGAGCGAAGCGAGAAATCTTCAGGTCACGGTCCGCTGGAAGCCCGATCTGGAAGATTTCTCGTCGCTCTGCTCCTCGAAATGACATATCATAACTTATCTGACAGTGTAGTAGACTGCGAAAATCGGGTGAATAGTGGTTAGGAG
>JBFGLD010000955.1:0-3287 GCA_041576335.1 Anaerolineae bacterium
ATCATATTTGTGGTCGTCAATAACCGCATGTTGGGCTCGATACGGATGCACCAGGAACGCCATTACCCCGGCCGGGTCATCGGCACAACCCTGGTCAATCCCGACTTTGCAGCCTACGCGGCGGCCTTCGGAGCTTACGGTGAGGTGGTGGAGAAAACCGAGGACTTCCCCGCCGCGTTCGAGCGCGCCTTGGCTGCCGGTCGTCCGGCGCTGATCGAGCTACGCGTTGACCCGCAGCCACTCATACATCAATACGCCTCCGGCCACAGCCACGTTTAAGCTTTCGGCTTGGCCTTGCAGCGGCAGGGCAACGTAATCAGCCAAGAATTGGTGCAGTTCGGAACTCAAGCCGCGGGCTTCGTTACCCAGCACCAGGGCAACTGACCCACCTAAAACATCGCTCAGCCAAAAAGGCCGGCCTCGAGCCGCATCAGCCCCAACCGGCCGGTAGCCCCATGCCGACAAGCTTGCGAATACTTGGTCCAACTTGGCCGTACGAACAAACGGAACCGTGAACAAAGATCCCATCGAACCGCGCACCGTCTTGGGATCGAAGGGGTCGACACACGGTTCCAACAACAACACGCCTCCGGCGCCAACGGCGTCGGCGGTGCGAATTAACGTGCCGAGGTTGCCGGGGTCTTGGAGCTGGTCGAGGATTAGGAGGAGTTTGGCAGACTCGGAGGCCCTTGGCCGGCCAAGTGGGTTGATGTGGGCTGCGAGTTCGTTAAGGGACCCCTCCAGCTTACTCAGCGCAAATGTGGCAATGAGACCCTGTGCCGTATCGCGCGCAGACATACTATCCAGCACGTGGGGGGCTACGGCGATAGGAGTCGCTCCGGCCTGGGTTAGCTGCGACAGCAAACGCGCTGCAGTTTCGCCGGCGAATAGTTCTTCGCTGTAAAACACCTCGAGCGGGTTAATCTTGTGGCCGATTGAGCTTTGGGCCGCCGCTGTCTGCACCGCCATGGTCAACAATTGTAACCCCTCGACCAGAAAACGATTCTGCCGCAGCCGGTGTTTGCGCTGGGTTAGTTTGCGGGCATCTACGATGCGCGGGTTTTTGGTAGAGGTAATCATAATCTACCATGGTCCCATGCTCACAGGGCTCCCTTTTCCAAGCGGGCCAGCGCTTCTTTTAGCCGCTCCGTATTGGCAACCAACGAAATACGCATCCAGCCTTCGCCGTTCTGACCATAGATGTGGCCAGGCGTGATAGAGACGTGGGCATGTTCTAAAAGTCGAGTGTGGTAAGCAGACGAGGTGTAGCCCGGCGGCACGCGGAACCAGACGTACAGCCCGCCTTTGGGTTTGGTTGTTTCCAGCCCCATTTTTTGCAGCGCCGCCAGGCACAAATCGCGCCGTTCTTGGTAGATGGCGTTGCGCGGCCCCAGCCAGGCTTGGTCGCCCATAAGCGCCTGGGCAGCCATATCTTGGATCGGCTTGGCCAGGCCGGAATCGATTTGGGTTTTGACTGTGGCCAAGGCTTCCACGGCGACTCGACAACCGACGGCCATCCCGACCCGCCAGCCGGCCAGGCTGTAGGTTTTGGATAGAGAGTTGAACTCAATCGCTATCTCTTTGGCTCCCGGCACTTCAAGGATACTGGGGGCCCGGTAACCGTCAAAAGTCACATCGGCATAAGGCGCGTCGTGGCACAGGAGAATATCATATCGGCGGCAAAATTCAACGGCTTCGGCAAAAAAGTCGAGGGTCGCCGTGCCGCCGGTGGGATTATTGGGGTAGTTCAGCCACAGCATCCGCGCGGTTTGGGCACTTTCCACTGGAATCGCCGAGAAATCAGGCAGCCAGCCTCGCTCCGGCAGCAAATCAAAGCGTTCGCTGCGCCCGCCGGCCAACGTCGGGGCAAAGAAGTAGCTGGGATAGCCGGGATCCGGAATAAGCGACAAATCGCCCGGATCCAGCCAGGCCAGATGCATATTGACCAGCCCTTCTTTGGAACCGATCAGCGGCAATAATTCTGCGTCGTCCAGCTCAACCCCAAAACGCCGGCCATAATAGTCGACCATGGCCTGCCGAAGATGGGGTTGCCCGGCATAACCGCCATAGTCGTGCTTGGCCGGATCGTCGGCGCTGTGCTTGAGGGCTTCAACCAGGCGTCTGTCCGGCGGTAAATCGGGGCTGCCGGCGTCCAGTTTAATGACGTCAGCGCCTTCGGCGCGTAGGGCGGCCACTCTTTGGTTGAGCGTGGCGAAAAAAAGGGGTGGTAAATTCTGGGCACGTTTGGCGGGTTGAAAGCTCAAGGTTTGTTCTCCGTTTTATATAGAATTAACTTGCGCTGCCACTTGCCCCTGTCGACAAGTGACCGTTACTTTTTGGGGCAATAAGGCCCTTATGTGACACCCAGGGTTAGTTTTTGACCCCGCTAAGTGACCGGTAGCGCCTTGGTGGCAGCGCGGATAAGAATTAATCGTGGCCTAGAGTCGATGCAATCTTTTTAGGCTTGGTCTTTTTTGGTTCCGCTGCCGGCTGAGCTAACCGGCTGACCTGCACACCCGGCGGCGGCTCGGCCTCGATCGGTAGGGCAATGGTGATGCTGCTGCCCGGACAGTTCTGCATATCAAACCCTGGGCTTTCGGCCCACAGGCTGCCTCCGTGCGCTTCGACGAGACCCCGGGCGATGGCTAAGCCCAAGCCCGGTCCGGCTCCCATAAACTTGGTTTGGCTGGTGGAATGCAGGTCCGAATTGCCGACACGGTAAAATTTTTCAAAAATCTTTTCATGATCTTCCGGGGCGATCCCCACGCCCGTATCTTGCACTACAATGCACACGTGTGGAGCTTGGTTTTGGGTGGCCGCCACGGTTTGCCCCTTGATTGTGATCCGGCCGCCGTCCGGCGTGTATTTAATCGCGTTGTTGACCACTTGTTTGAAGACTTGGAAAAGCCGGCGTGGATCGGCCTGGATTATCGGCAGCAGTTCTAACTCAACCGCCTCGAGGGCCTGCTGCCGCTCAGTCACCGTCAGCTCGAATTGGACCATTGCCAATTCAATAGTTCTTTTTAGATCAACCGGTTCGATGACCAGGCTGAGCTGATTCATATCAATGGCCGATAGGTCGAGCATATCATCAAGGATCGAGCGCATGCGCTCGGTGCCGCGATTGATGCCCCTGGCCAGCAGGTCAATTTGCTCGTCGATATTCAGCTCCTGAATGATGTCGGCGTAGCCTTGAATGAGAGTCAAGGGCGTTTTTAATTCGTGAGCTGCGACGCTGATAAAGTCGGTTTTGGCCTGCTCCAACTTGGCCAGTTCCCGGTTAGCTC
>JBFGLD010000956.1:0-3280 GCA_041576335.1 Anaerolineae bacterium
CCAGCTGACTTTCAAGTTCTCTCAGCTGATCCTCTAACTCCGATCCCGGATTCAGGTTAAAGATGGAGCGCCAAATGGGCTGCCAGACCAGATAACTGGTGTTGGTACCATAAGACTGACATTCGCCGCCGTAGCCAACCAGGCGCTGCTCCGTTGCCAAGCGAATAACTTCCGCCACCAAGCGAGATTTGCCCATGCCTGCTTCGGCCACAATGGCGACAATTTGGCCGTGTCCGGCCATGGCCTGAGTCATCTTTTGTTCGACCAGAGCCAATTCAGCCTCTCGTCCCACCATCGGCAGGGCATACGTTGGCTCTTGCAGATGGATGGCTTGCTGCGCTTTTATGCCACTCACGCTATAGGCGGTTACCGGCTCGCTCTTGCCCTTCACTTTGAAGGGCGGCAGGCTCTCCCCCGTAAAACTGTCATTAGTAGCCTGCCATACCGTGTCTTTGACCAGAATTTGACCTGGTCCTGCCGCCTGCATCAAGCGCGCCGCCATATTCACTTCATCACCCAGCACGCCATAGGTACGCCGCTTTGTCCCCCCGTAGGCTCCTGTCCGCATCTGGCCCTGGCTGATACCAATCCTTATATTTTCGATAAAGCCCAGGTCGGGTGGGGGCTTTTGCAGCTCCAGAGCCACTGACACCGCTCGTACAGCATCGTCCTCGTGAGCAATGGGGGCGCCAAAAGCGGCATACAAGTAACTGCCCTTGTCGCCAATGGTTAACTGAAACAGGTAGGCCTCATAGCGGACCAAAATATTTTGCACCCAGCGGATGTAGGCATCAAGCTTTTCCCCCGCCGCCTCATCTCCGTCGTAGTCGATCCCCCCAAAACTCAAGAAGAAGGCCACCGCCGGGCGTAACTCCGCCAAAAACTCACCCGTGCCCGCCCTTAAGCGCTCGTACACGGGTGGCAGTAGCCAGGGACGTGTCTGGTCTTCGGAGAAGGTTTCGGCCGAGCGAATAGGTTGCAGCGCTGCTGCCACCTGCGCCTGGCTTCGATCCGACAGCCGCGCCACCACGCCAAACTGTTGGCCCGTCTCCGGATCACGGCGCCACTCGCTAATTTCTATTTTGTCGCCGACTTGCGCCAAAGCCGCCGGACCCACAACCACCTCACCTCTTTCGGCTTGATGCTCAGTGGTCGCCATTTCATCCAGCGTTGCCCCAGCCAGCGTATCGAAATAATGGACCTGTGGGTCGCCCACCTGAAAACGGCGGACCGAACCTGTCGCCACAGCCACCTTCATAGCCAGAGATATCCTTGCTCCAGATGGGGTTTCTAGAGCAGCAAACTTTCCCATCGTCTGCTGCATAGACAAGCCGCAGGCAGTGGCCTGCAAGCCGGTCTCCGCAGCGGTCCCAGCGTACGTTGAAGCGTTGTCGTCGAACCAACAGGTGATGGCATCACCGCTAAAGGCTATAACGCTGCCACCATAGCGATGCACTTCGGTCACCAACGCATCATATATCAGGTTTAACTGTCGCGTTAACTCCTCTGCACCACGCTTAGGACCATATTCCTTTAATAGGGCTTCGGTGAGTGGGGTGAATCCCGAAATGTCGGCAAAGAGGGCCGCCCCACGCGTGCGATCCGGCAGGTTTTTGCCGGTGGCGATGGCCTGGCGGCGGTCCATTGGAATATAGGAACTGGGTGTCTCCATCTTTTTCGCTCCCAATAATGTAGAACGATTATACCACACAACTTAAGATTATATATGGTAATTACTGGCTATTTAATAAGGCGTTAAAGTGAGGCTCGGACCCAATAACGGCCTGGGTGTCCAGAGGAGATTCTTCGCCTTCGCCAGGCTCCGGCTCAGAATGACCCCTTGAAGATGACCCGATGCCCCCCTGCACGATATCTAATGGTTTCGTCTCCCAGATATGGCCCGATCGGGCTAAAGCCCCCGGCAGTTAAGGCCGGCCGCGGCTTTGACCGTTTACGATGGCCCCGGCAATGAGATGGGCGATGCGCAGCGGCTCGGGAATGTGGCTGTGAACAGAAAAACGTTCGATAACCTGTGAGGCCTGCTCCAGGGTCAGGCCTACCCGCTGGACGAAAACGCGGCAGGCAGGCTCAAGGGGACCAAGCTGCTCAATTACGGCCCACTTTTGCTCACCTGCAGGAATTTGGGTCGTCAACGCTCTTTGGACGGCAGCCAAATCGGGCAATTTGCGCGAAACGACCAAGATGGGCAGCTTAAGCCGTTCGTGCAGGTGAAATACGTCAACCACATTGAATCCGGCCAGAGCGATGCCCTGCAGCATCACCAACTGCACGTGTTCGGCAAACCGGGATCCGGCGATGAGGTCGGCCAATTGTTGAGCAGAGTCCGATCCGTCTTTTTGAACTGCGCCGACCACCACGCCGGTCAGCTTTAGGCCGGTAAAAACCGTACCTACGACGGGTACGGGGCCAACATCGTCGTGGGTAAATGGAGCGTCGTCAAAACCGATAATATTGGAAAAGCGTTTTTGTTTCATCCTCTTGTCGACGATCTCAGAAGCGGAGGCAGGCTTGGTACAGGGCCTCAACCGCCTGGCTATCTTCGCCAAAATGATCCCTGACTTCCCGCAGTTGTTCAAAGTACTTCCCTGTCCGATCCTGGCCAATGGGCTCAGTCGCCAGCCAGACCGGGGTTCTGGCACCCTGCGCCGGACTCTCGTTGCCACCAAAACCAAGGTTGTTGCTGAGAGCGGAGTTGACATCGCCGGGGTGGCAGGCATTCACAGCAATATCGTAGGGTTTTAAGCGCTCGGCAAAGGCCACGGTCAGCATGCGGTTGGCCTGCTTCGACTGGCGATAGGCCGCCCCGTTGCTGTAGCGCCGCCGCCTGAATTCCAGGTCGTCCGGCTCGAGACCGCCGGCCCAATAGCTGGCCACGTTGACCACCCGCGCCGGGGCCGACTGCTTCAATATATCGCCGAAGGCTTGGATCATCCAGAAGTAACCCAGCACGTTGGTCGCGAACTGCAGTTCAATCCCTTCAGGCGTCTCCTGCCGGGCACGGGGCGTCGCCGCAGCATTGTTGATCAGCACGTGCAGTGGACCCACCCAGCGCTCCACTAAAGCCCGGATGTGTGACTTGCGCGAGACGTCGACCAATTCATAGCGGACCCGGGCGTTTCCCGTTCTCTTTTCAATTTCCTGCAGCGTTTGCTCGGCTTTGGCCTCGCTGCGACAGCCCAGCACAACTTCAAATCCGCTTTCGGCTAACTGCCAGGCGATGGCTTGGCCAATTTTGCCCGTCGCCCCGGTGACCAAGGCC
>JBFGLD010000957.1:0-3277 GCA_041576335.1 Anaerolineae bacterium
CCGCCGTGACTGGAGTGATGAGCTTTTCCGCGACCGGCTGCGAGAGGGCGTAGAGCAGTTCGGCGGCGACACCTATGAGCCTGGCACCTGGAACGCTTTTGCCCCGAAGCTGAGCTATTTTCAGGGCAATTTGGATGTGCCCGATGACTACGTCAAGCTGCAAGTCTATCTGGGGTGCATTTCAATTATGGGGCGAGTTATAAACGTCAGGCCAAAGGTCATCGAAAGAGTGGCTAAGAATAGCAGCTCGAATGGGAATGAGACGTTCAATGCCAGGGCGGCTCCAGCGCATACCCGGGCCACAAAAACGAGCCTTGAATTGTTTGGCGCCACTTTCAACCATGCCGGAGCCAATCAAGTAGCCGTCTTCGCGACATTCAAGATAATCCATGCGCCGTTTGTTGTTGTCAAAATAGCCCGCTTCAGTGCCCAACTCCTCAGCCATATGGGGCTGTTGCAAAGCGCGTTTGCGTAATGAGGTGACAATTTTTTCAGACTGGCCTTGATAGAGGCTGGTTTCAGCTTGGTTGTACCAGCGTTGGGCCCGGGCCGGGTTATGGGGGTAATAAAAGTGAGCGGCGGCGTGCAGATGGGCTGTGGCGTGATACCAATCGACCGTTTGGCGACTGTCGAAAAAATGCTGCTGGGCCAAATTCCAAATCCAGACAGCCCCATCGCCAATAACTTGGGTCTCAAAAAATTGCTCCCAGCCCTGTCGTTGCGCTTCACTCCACACCAACTGGCCAAACCGCTCAGGCCCACCCAGATGAGCCACATAACTGTTATTGGTGGCATGAGCCATATCTTGCCACTTTTTGCGCTTTTTATCGAACGTTGGTCGCTCCACAAGGTCAAATATGCAGCCCACTTTCAGTTCTTTCCAGCCGTCTTGTAAAATATGGACCATGGCCCCGTCCATGGCCACCCCTTTACGACCCGCTTGCTGTTGATCTGGCCGCAACAGTTCATTGCGGATCGGCATCCGATTGGCTTGTTGCTGTCGTTGCTGTTCAACCGCCTTAAAGCGCTCGCCCCATTTCTCCACCCGTCGCCAGATCGTACTGTCCGACATCGTCACTTTGCCCACTCGGCTCATCACCGCTTCTGCTTCCTCATAACTGTCTACTACCCCGCTCAGCCATACTGCTTCTTTGGCTAGCCCCTCTGACCAATGCTTCTCCCACAACTCAAGTTGGTTGTCCAGGGGGAAAATACCCCCGCTCACATTCTTCGCAGTAGTAGTAGCCTCGCTCTAACTCTAATTTTCCCACCCAACTGCTCACCCGTTTGCTCTTTAACCCTTTGTATCTCATCTCGCCACCACACCTCTCACACGCTGGCCCCGGTACCGGTCTCGCTTCTTCTTGCCCTTCGATCACTACTTCCGCCATTTTTTGGCTTAGTCGCTCTCTTAGTTCCAAGACCACCTCTTCGATCTGGCTTAAGTTCGGCTTTTCTGTTTCTTCTTCCCAGGCCAACAGCTCATCAATGATCCTCTCCGCCTCTTTCATCAAGCTCCCTCTGGCTTCGCTTCGCTTTTTCTTCACTTTTTCCCTCCCTTTTTTTCTCTTCCCCTATTATCTCTCCCTTTGCCCCAAAACAGAAATGCACCCCCTACCGGGGATGCATCCAGAATTTCAGTGATCAGGTGACAGTCATTTCCAAGCGGTATAGTGATGGGCATTTTGCCGGCCGGCAACGTCGGGTTTGGGCAAAAATCTGGCGGTAAGTGCCTTGTCACCTTAATTTCGGACAGACCGCGCTAGCGGCAGATCAGCGTCGGCCACTGAGACTTGCGCAGCACAAGGTCTACGGCGCTGCCAAGGATAGCCTCCAAAATTGGCTGGTGGCCGTACCCCCCCATAATGATCAAATCGCAGCTATATTCGCCAACCGTCGTCAGAATTGTCTCGGCCACAGCGCCCCGGGTCGACACGTAGGTCGCCGATACGCCGCGTTTTTCCAGGTGCTTTTGAGCCCCGGCAATCTCTTCGACATTTTCATTGCCGGCGATGACCGTCAAGACCACCAACGGTATACGCCACTGCCGGGCCAGGTAAGTCGCTACAAATAGCCCTTCTCGCGCTTTGGGGCTGCTGTCGTAAGCCAACATTATTCGTTTCGGTGAAGCAGCAGGGCGAGTTACCGTTAGGACCGGCCTGGGACAGCGCCACACGATGGTTCGGAAGCCGGAGCCGAGCTTACTCAAGACCCGTTCGCCAGGCGGATGGGCCAGATGCAAAACGACCAGATCAACCCAACGGGCACGGTCCGAAATCGTTCGCGCAATGTTGCCAACCTCAATGGACAGGCTCCCCGAAATTCCGGCTTCCTCACAGCGCTGCTCGAATGCGGCCTGGAGCCCCGTGGCTACTTCGCTTTCGACGTCATCTGTGGTTGGAACAACATGCAGACCGTATAAGCGGCTTTGCTCGCGCCGGGCGATGTGAACAGCTTGATCGAAAGCAATCCAGCTCTCTGCGGTACCTCCTAGAGGCACCAAAATATTAGAAAATAAGCGATCCCGGACGCGCCCGGAAATTCGTTGCTGACGCCACTCACCCGGCGTTGGCCCCGTTTCCAGGGGAGCCGGCGCAACGGCATCCAAAAGTTTTTCCTCAACCCGGCTCACGATTCGATGAGTCGAACTGCCATACTCAGTAGCAAAATCAGTCGCCGCAGCTTCAGTGTCGATTTGCCAACCTAATCTTTTCTCCAATTCGGTGCGATGTCGAAATATCCACAGGTAAAGGTCGGTTTCTGTCCGATTCGGAAAATCCTGCATGATCCCGCGTTCGCGGATCACCTGGACCGTCGCCAGATAAATCCGGTCGTACCAATGGCACACAGCTTCTTGATCCGGTACTGGCTGCCCCAGCTCTTGTCCCATCATAAAGTGCACAGCCGCAATCTGTGTCTCAAGTTCCCAGTATCGTCCCGGTTCAGTCAACTGCAGATTAGCAGCGGGTCGGAGATGATCCAGATGGGTTCGCTCCAAAAAATCGGCATATTCCGCTTTAAGAGCCAAATCCTCAGGTTGGTCATCTGGTGAGAGCGGAACTTTGCTCCTGAACTCTGTGACATAGGCCTGAATGTATTTATTACCAAGCTGCCGGGCTACGGATACGCGGTGGTTACCATCAAGTACAAAATAAGCCTGGCCGATTTGGTAAACTTCGATAGGGGGTACCCCGGTTGGGTCCGTTGTAGCGGCCATCACTCTGGCCCAGCGATTTTGGTCGGCTTCTAATTTGGGTAAGAAACTGCGGGTGAAATC
>JBFGLD010000958.1:0-3272 GCA_041576335.1 Anaerolineae bacterium
TATGTTCCTGAAACCTGATCTTCCATAGATTAAGAACAGCAAGAGTTAAAAACATTACCGATAAAATAATATAAAACGCAGTCTCCCCCGGCTCTGCTGTTTGGTGATATAGTGGCTTTACAAGTCCCCCTAAACCCACTGAAAAAAGAAGCGTAAATGCCTTGATAAACAATATGGGCGCGAATATCAGCCCAAACGCATTTTTTTTGATAATCAACATAGCACTAATAAGGAAAGCCGGTAACACAAACACCATATCGAGAATGAAAATAGAATATGTAAATTCGATCTTTTCTCCTGTTTGCATCAAAGGTAAGAGCTGACCAATCCAAAGCGAATAAAATAGCAAGGCAATAAAGATTAAACAGCCGGTCGATAGATACCTAACCGGCTCAGGCACCGTAATAGTCCTTAATACATCTTGGTTGCTATTCACCAATCCGCAGACGATAGACCAAAAAGACAAGGCAAATATGGCCAGGTAAAGAAGGTAAAGCGTGTTATAAAATTGCTCGATAACATAGATACCGTAAGCATAGAACAAGTAAGCCAGAAGACTCATGGCTATGATCTGTTTTTCTAGATCAGCTTCGTTGGTTTTCAAACTCAAGAACAAAAGAGCCAAGCCGGCAATGATGGTTATGGCATCTTGAGAAATTGTGCCCGGCAGCCAAATGCTACTCACCACTTTGCTGTATGTATTTTGGTTGAACACGCCGGTAAACGCAGCAATCAGCGATAAACAGGCAACTAACAACCACAAAGTTTTGTTCATACTAAGGCTCTTAATCACGCTATATTACCGTATCCAGAGTAGTGGTACCCCACCTTGGTCAACTGCGGCTACAGTTCAGCGATTCAGGTCGAAAAATGACCGGTAAACGAAACATTCTGCATAGTACGGCCAAAATATATTTCCACAAGGTCCTCAAACCTGGGGAAACGTACACCATCTCAGGTCGAGTCCATAATGCAGTACCGTTTTTATCATAGTCTCATCGATCCTAATGTTGATTTCTTCTCAAATCCTGAGTCCCAGCAAATTCCAAAAATGCAGCCACCAGATGCCGGCGAACACAGCCAGGGTAACGAGGGTATAGTACATCCGGCTAAACATCCTCCACCAGCTTTTCCACCAGGCCAGCACAGCGAAAATCGGCAGGGCAAGCGCTAAGGCGGCAGGTAAGTATAGGTTGTTCAAGGCACTGACCATAGCGTCGGTGACTCCGAAATAAAAGTTCGGCACATTCGGATGGATGGCATCAATGGCATAAAGCACGCCGATAGCCTGCACCAGGAAGAAGGCCAGCAGCGCACTGACCAGCCCAGCCCACAGCCAGGCCACGATGGAGGCCCACGAGTAGCCAGTAGACACAGTCTGTTTGCGCAATCTGCGGATCAGCGCATCCAGCGGCCAAACGACAAAGGTGGCCATGACCATCGACAGGAGGAAGACGGCCACCAGCGCCATCAAGCCAAGGTGGAAACGCCGGGTCTCGTACCAGGCTAGCTTGTCAAAGGTACCGTGATAGCCCTGGCCGGATACCAGCTGATTGATATTGCCCTGGTCATCCTGGCTGAAGGCCAGCTGTCCGTGGCCGTCGACCCGCTCAAAGTAGAGCGGTTCCACTTCCAGCCACTGACTGGTTCCCTCAAAGCCGCCAAAGGCATCACCATCGGTCGCCTCAATGACCAGGTATCCCTTATCGTTGGCCTGGACCTCGATCCATTGGGCAAAGAAGAACATAGATTTGCCAAACGTCGTTGTATCCGCCTGGAGGATGCGGTAGGTGCCGCTGAATTGAGGAGCCCGCTCTCGATAGCCAGCCATGGGCCTGGGCCCACCACTCCCTTCAGCCGGATAGTAGCGATCCAGGAAGGCGCTGATGATCTCATGCCGCAAGTGGCTATCACCGGAGTTGTAGCTGATGAAGAAGCCCAGATCCTGGTCTGGGAACAGCACCGTGCGGCTGCGCGTGCCCACCCCATCACCATCACGCAGGAAGAGGCGTTGACCATTTTCCAGATGCTCAAACAAGCCATAGGAGATGCCGCCGGTATTGGGATGCGGGCTGAACTGTCGGGTGAACATCAGTTGGGTTGTAGCCTCCTCCAGGATGCGCGTTCCCTGGTACTCTCCCCCACCCAGCAGGGCCAGCATGAAATGGTTCATATCGGCTGCTGTAGTCCGCAGGCCGCCTGAGGGGCCATAGCGGGGGAAGAAGAAGGGCATGCGCTCGTACTGACCATTCTGATAATCATAGCCAGAAGCCAGCCTGGGGCGTAGGTCCGGGGGCACATTGACGTCGAGGGTGCTGTCTACCATGCCTAGAGGGATGAGGATATTCTCGGCCATATACTGCTCGAACGGTATACCCGTAATTTCCGCAGTGGCGTAGCCGGCTAAATTGGCGGCGAAATCGCTGTAAGTCAAGTATTTCCCAGGGGGATAGATTTGCGGTGGCATATAAGTTTCCAGCAAGGCTCCCAGAGGAAGTAGAGCATCCTCGGAAAGCGCACCGCCGCCGATCATTCGCATCTCGAAACCATCGGTATGCGTTAACAGGTGGGCAAAAGTCAGCGGTTCATCATACACCGTGTCAAGCTGAAAATCGGTGAAGTAGGGACGGATGTCTTCATCCAGGTTGATGATACTCTGCTCGTAGAGCTGGAGCACGCCCAGCGCCGCGAACACCTTGGCCAGGGAGGCCGTTGTTAGCACCGTCTCCTCCGGATCGAAGGGCGTCCGTGCTTCCAGGTCGGCATAACCGTAGCCCTTGGCAAAGAATAGTTCACCGTCTTTCACCATCGTGAAGACCA
The DNA here is from genome assembly GCA_041576335.1 of Anaerolineae bacterium. Taxonomy (GTDB): domain Bacteria; phylum Chloroflexota; class Anaerolineae; order 4572-78; family J111; genus JANQQF01. The sequence goes on from JBFGLD010000958.1 coordinate 2,821, forward strand.
CACCGGGGATGTGATGTTCTTCCATTTGTTCGAGCAGAAAGGCATCCAGGAAGGCTTCAAATTCTACCGGGTCAATCGGCCCCTGCTGATCAGAATTCACCGCCGTAACGCCACTTGCGTCGCTTGGTTGGCCTTGAGCTGAGCTCGTCGCTCCAGAAAGCAAGGCAATGACGATCATCGCCAGCCAAGACAAGATCAGCTTGGTCGTAACTGAAGATTGGTTGCTCATTTGTTAATATGTAGATAGGACTCCAGCGATGGCTCACGAAGTACAAATTGCGGCGGAACGTGTCCTTCGGTATCCTCAGCCCAATGGTGAATTGGGCGAGGACGTCGTAGGGGCGTGAGGTGTCGGGTCGGCCCGACGCGTGTCGTGGGAAGAGTTTTTTCAAGCCCGTTCATTTGTTTGGTGCCCACTCGCCCGGATCTATTCACATGAGATGGCCCCCCCA
>JBFGLD010000959.1:0-3272 GCA_041576335.1 Anaerolineae bacterium
GAGTACGAAGAAAGAAAATAATTTGACAAATGTGAACAAATGTTCTAAACTTTCGATAGGCAAATAATCGATAATTTAGTTTTCCAAGGGGGAATAACCATGTCACGCGTTGTGCACTTTGAAGTAATGGCCGAAGATCCGGAACGAGCCGTCCAATTTTACAAGAGCGTATTTGGTTGGGAGATTAACAAGTGGGACGGACCTCAAGACTATTGGCTGGTGATGACCGGGCCCGACGATGCGCCTGGGGGTATCAACGGCGGCATCGGCCAGAGTCAAGGGCCGGCCATGACCGTTAACACGATAGACGTACCGTCTGTTGACGAAATGGCTGAGAAGGTGGTAAAAAATGGGGGCAAGGTCGTGGTGCCCAAAATGGCCATTCCTGGGATAGGTTACCTGGTATACTGTCAAGATACCGAAGGCATTGTATTTGGCTTGATGCAGGCTGATTCGGAAGCCCGGTAATAACCTAGGCTTTGTCCACTACACATTGCAGCAAGGCTGCTCTAAATTTTAGCCAGGATTAAACTCCAGACTTTTGCTGACCTGCCTCAAAACATCCTCGACGAATTCTTTCTCTCGATAGTGCTAGCCCGACGAAACTTCATCGTGGGGCTATTTTTTGTGCAACCGGCCGCCTCCCGAGCACGGCATTGATAAATTTGAGATAAATCCCTTTAGCAAGTATAATAACTTGTTAGTATTTTAAGTATGAAAACTTCCGGCGGGTAGATGAAACAAAACTACCGATACATTGATCAAGCCAAAACAATAGTTAGCCAAGAAGAAGGCGTTGTACGTAAGGATTGGGGCGGCAAACTTCCGATCGCCCTGGTTTGGCCTAACAGCTATCGGGTCGGCATGAGTAGCCTCGCCCTGCATATCCTGTACCGGCTGTTTAATGATGAGCCCGATGTGGTTTGCGAGCGAGTCTTTTTTGGATATCAGCAGGCACCCCGGCCAGATGAACCGATCATTTCGCTGGAGTCGCAGCGACCCCTAGATGAATTCGGCGCGATAGCTTTTACGATTTCATATGAGATGGATTATTTCAACGTAATTCAGATCTTGCGCCGGGCCGGCTTTCCGCTTTTTGCGGCCGATAGAGACGAAAGCTGGCCGCTGCTAATTGCCGGTGGCCCCGCAGTATATACCAATCCTGAACCGCTGGCGGATATTTTTGATGCCATTGCCATTGGCGAAGGGGAGGCAATTGTCCCGCCGTTGATCGATGCGCTATGGGACGCCGGCAACGCGCCCCGGGCTGAGGCCTACCAGCGCCTGGCTGAATTAGATGGTCTCTACGTGCCAACTCTTCAAAACGGCCCGGTAGGCCGTGTTTGGGTGAAAGACGTCGATACAACGCCAACCGTCACCCAAATTTACACCAACAATACCGAGTTTGGCGACCGTACCCTGGTGGAAATTGCGCGAGGCTGCGGTCGTGGCTGCCGGTTTTGTATGGCCGGTTATGTTTATCGGCCCATGCGGGAGATGCATCTGGACACCGTCCTGGCCGTTGCCCGGCACAGCCTCAAACATCGCGATCGCATTGGTTTGGTCAGCGCCGCCGTCAGCGACCATAGTTGGATTGACCAGATGGCCCCTGAGTTGCGCCGTATTGGGGCCCGTCTAACAGCCTCGTCCATGCGGGTCGACCCGATCAGCGAACCGCTCATCAAAGCTCTGGCCGAAAGTGGAAACCAAACCCTGACGATTGCCCCCGAAGCCGGCAGCACCCGCATGCGTAAGGTCATCAACAAACCCCAGTCAGATGCCCAAATTTTGTTCGCTGTCGAACTGGCAGCCAGGTACAAATTTCCGCAGCTAAAAATGTATTTTATGGTCGGCCAGCCTACCGAAACGGAAAAGGATGTTGAAGCAATTGCTCAGCTTGCCTTAGCGGCCCGCGACATTTTTCCCCGCAACATTGCCATTAATGCCACCCCATACGTCCCCAAAAGCCATACAGCATTTCAATGGTCGGCTATGGTGCCGGTTGAAACTTTAGAGACGCGCATCAGCTACTTGCAGAATCGGCTTAATCCCAATGGGATTGCCGTCCGCAGCGATAGCCCGGCCTGGGCGGCAGTCGAAGGCACCTTAGCTCGCGGTGATCGACGTCTGGGGAAAGTTTTGGCTCGGATGCAAAAGGTCAACCTGCGTAAGTGGCAGCAGGCCCTGGCTGCTGAAGGATTAGACCAGAACGATTACCTGCGCGAACGCGAAATCGGCGAACCGCTGCCTTGGGATGTGGTCACTTCAGGCGTCAGCAAGGCTTTTTTCACCTGGGATTTACGCCGTGCGCTCCGCGACGATTTAACCCATGCCTGCCCTCCGGCCGGCTGCCTTAAGTGCAGCGCTTGTGATGAGACGTGGGCCTTCCGCCCCGATTATCAAGATGCGCTCGGCCCCAATATGGGCGCTTACGGTGACAATTTTATTCCCTTACAAGCTTAAACCGACGTAAAACAGACGAAACGCCCCAAAATTCGGAGCGTTTCGAAAAAAACAAACCGCCCTGGTGTCTGGGGCGGCCATATTATAAGCAAATTTGCTGCGTCAACACGACGAACCGCGTTTTGGACCTAGACCAACTTGGACAGGTCTTCGGCCGCTCGCTTCATATCGAGAAAAATCAATCCCAATTTCGCGTCGCCTCGGGCCAAAGCGGTGAGTACTGCTTCTTCACCAACAGACATCAAAATTACATACCCATTATTACCACGAATGTAAACCTGGTCTAAAATGCCGCGCCCTAACTCGCCGGCAATTCGCTCACCCAATGATAACATCGCTGCCGACATCGCCGACACCCGATCTTCCTCAACATCAGCCGGAAGCGATGAAGCCATTATCAGCCCATCAACACTTACGACGGCCGAGGCTTCGATGTCGGCGGTTCCGGACTGTAAATCTTTCAAACGGGCTACCATTTGCTCTGTGCGAGATGCCATGCTTATTTATCGCTCCTTTCAAGAAGGTGTCCTACCCATGTTGATAGGTATCACTTGGCGTCTTTTCGAATAATCCGATACGAAGTCATCATCCCAGGTTAACAAACATAAATACGACGTCGCAAAAAGCTTCTTTCCCGATAAAAAAATAGAAACACAGAGCCATAATATCACAAGTAAAAAACTATGTCAATGTATTCGCACATTTATTCTTATGTCACTTCATCTTAGATTTCTAGCCGTAAATCGACTATATGTCGACCGGATGGGGCAAAAAAGTCTACTTTTGCCTATTATTAACAACACTATCCC
>JBFGLD010000960.1:0-3269 GCA_041576335.1 Anaerolineae bacterium
CAGTTAAAACTGCTTCGACGCGGCTGCCAAGCCTTAGTTCAACCCGAAAGCCCGGCTCAGTCGGCCTAAAATTCCGACCCCGAACTTCAACAATACGGTCTTCATCGTTAAAACCACTGCTAGGCTCCACATCGGTAATGTCCGGTCCGGGAGCAAGGGGCGTTGGCGTAACCAGTCCAATCGTAAGGGCCGCCGCGCGAACACCTGATCGGTCATTGGCATTCGTAACGATCAAATCGTAGGTCCCGCTGGCTAAGCCTGCCGGAACGATTGCATCAAAACTGGTATCTGAGATGCTCGGCTCGCGAAGCAGCAGTGTTACGCTTTGCGGGCCTCTCAATTCAACCCGAAAACCACGCTCACGTACTCTGAAATTTCGTCCCAATACCGTAAGGGGAAATTCCGTGTAATCCTCACCTACCTGCCTGGGTGAGACACTATCGATTTCAGGACTGATGGGGGTAGGGGTTCGCGCGGGCGTGGCCAGTGGTGACCGGGTCGGACTGGGAGTGTAAGTTGCTGTTGGGGTGGGTGGGGTGAAGGGTAAATAAACCACCTGACCGACTCTTAAGGTGTAATCCTGTGGACAATTAACCTCGGCCAAATTAGCTACCGAGGTATTTGTTCTTTCCGCCAACGAAAAATAAGTGTCCCCTTCTTGGGCCACGTATGCAACCCAGCCCTGAGGCGGCTGACAGGGGCCGGGAGATGTTGGGGTTAATACGGCTGCCACAAGTTTGGTAGGCGACGGGACAAGGGTAGGCGGTTGCGTTGGGGTAGAGGTGGGGGGAAGGGGCAAAGGTGTGTTAGTTGCCGTTGGGGTTGGTTCTGCTGTCGTTGGTGCAGGTAGAGGCGTCGCTGGGGGTAGTGGGGCCGGAGTGAAGAACGGTGTATCGGTCGGAGGAGGTGGTGGGGTAAAGGTGAAAGTCGGAGCCAACACAATCGTCGTCGGGCTGGATGTCGGCGTTAGCGGCGGTTCTACCTCAGTCGGCAGCTCCCGCACTGTCAAAAAGATGGCGATAACCACCGTTAAGACAACGACGATAAGCGTTCCGGCACCGATAACAATTCGCTGAAGATTGGAACCGGACTCGCTGCCATTTGAGGAAGGCTGTGAGAAAGACATGGTTTACCTCGCGACCTAAAAGGAATCGGATTGGTCAGAATTTAGGTCAAGTGGGGGAATATCGACCTCTAGCCAGGGGTCATTCAATTGTTCATTAACCGCCAAAATAAAATGAAAGGTGGCGCTGTCCCCTATTTCACTCTCCACCCAAACACGACCACCATGCGCTTCTATTAGTGATTTGACGATGGCCAAGCCAACGCCTGTTTCTCCTAATCCTTCAATAAGAGGTCGCTCGGCCCGGTAGAACCGCTCAAAAACCCGGTCGATATCTTTTTCGGCAATCCCACCTCCAGAGTCGCGAATTGACACTCTCAAAAATGGTAATGGCTCGCCAGTGGGGCTTTCAGTGTCGCGAACCTCATACATCGAGGAGGATACTTCAATTGTGCCACCAACCGGCGTAGCTTTGATAGCATTGCCCAACAAATTGCTAATAATCTGCCGCATCGAGTCCAGATCTACTTCGACCAACGGCATATCTTCAATTAGCCTGACGTTCAGGGTAATCTCTTTTTCCTCGAGCTGCGCCCTGGCATTGATGAGAGCATCTTCAATAATTTCAGCCATATCAATCACAACGGGGCGAATCTCCAATTGCCCTGCATCAATAGCCGTGACGCCGATTAAATCATTCAGCATGCTGCCCATACGCTCAATATTGGCCTTGATACGCTGCAAAAATTTACGCTGCATCTCGCCGATAGTCCCAACCGACTCACCGAGCAGCAAATCGGTATAGCCCGTAATAGACGTCATCGGTGTCCGTAACTCTTGAGACAAAGATGCCACAAATTCGTCTCTGGCCTGCTGGCTCTCAGCTTCTGCCGTAATATCATACAAGATTGTTACGGTGCCCTCTCTTCCGTTACCCTCGGACGCCATTGGGCTAACGGTGGCTCGCAGCACAGTTTCCCCCACTTTGAGGGTTGTGGTCACCATAGGTTCATTCGTGGCTTTCAATTGTTGTAATGCTTCTTGCCAATGCTTATCTTCAAAAATGCTGGCCAGATCCTTATTAATGAGCTTGTTATCGTGGCATGAAAGCATGTGAGTCGCAGCGGCATTGACGCGATTTATTTTATCATTAGCGTCACCGATGATGACGCCACAACTCAAATCTTCAAGCTTGGCATTTACCTCAGCACTTGACAGCGCCGCCGGCACCGGGGCTGCTTGTTGGTTTAGGGCACGTGCCCGCTTGAGAGCACGAGCCAATTTACGGCTCCGCTGGTTACTGGTTTCCAGAGCTTGATTAAGCCGGTCAAGTTGCCCGGCCTCTTGTTCAAGTTCCTCAACTTGCTCCAGCAGATGTTTGTGTTCCACCTGCAATTCTGCTAAGTGTTTTTTATATGTTTGGGCTTCATTTCCTAATGACTCAAATTGCTTTTCCTTTTGCTTTGATTTTTCAAGTTCTATTTTAGCGCGCCCAATTGTGCTATCCAATTTGGCTGCCCGCTCCTGCAGCTGTTTGAGGGCCTTCTTATTTGTTTCGGCCTCGACCTCGAATTCTTGCAGTCGTTGAGCAAATAGAATGACCTCTTCTCGGCTCTTTTTTAGCTCTGTCTCCATGGCTGCCCGGCGTTTACTGGCCTCCATTTCCTGATTGCGTAACGTCCATGATAAATGTTGAGCTTTGGAAGAGGCCGACATGTATTCCTTAGCGTGATCAATTGACACGGTAATTTGATTGGCCAATATTTTACAGAGATGCGCTTCACTTTCGGTGAAGACTCGTTTTGAGTCAGCATTGCCTACAATTAACACCCCAATCGGCTCATCTTCTTTGAGTAGGGGTTGAACGAGAAGAGGACCAATATCTTTGGCTCCCATCACGGCAAACAGCATCCTTATCTGGTTATTATCCTGATATTCGTCTATTTGAACTTGGGATTTACGTTTAAGTGCGTGCTTTATAACCTGTTGCTCGTTAAGCGGAAAGGTTACCGACTCACCACGGCCTTTACGGCTAGGATTGTAAATTGATACTAACCGAAGCTGGGACATATCATCTTCATCTTCGGGTAAGGCTATGGCTGACTGGTCGGCACCAACCGCATTGGCTACACTTTCCGCAGCACCATCCAGCACACTAGCCAGTTCTAAAGAAGAGCTAATTTGCTGTGTTGCTTCAAATAAACTG
>JBFGLD010000961.1:0-3260 GCA_041576335.1 Anaerolineae bacterium
AGGCAAACTGGCCGAAAACAATGCCCAGCAGGTGGCCAAAATCAAACGCATTCTGGCCGAACTCTCCCTGGAAACCGCTTCGCCGGATGAGGCCCGGGCTATGCTGGATCTGAAAGGCATCGACAATGTCGGGTTCTAAACAATGGCCAGATCGGAGCTAAATCATGCCTCGACCAAACCCAAACGCGGTTAAAAGAGCAGCTGTCGTCGGCGCCGGCGTCATTGGCGGTGGCTGGGCCGCTCACTTTTTGCGGCACGGCATGCAGGTGGCTGCCTGGGACCCGGCCCCGGACGCGGAAGCCAAACTTCGGAAACGCCTGACCGTGATGTGGCCAAAGCTGGAGCGGTTGGGGCTGCACCCGGATGCTTCACCCGATAATTTGAGCTTCCGCAGCGACCTGGCCTCGGCTGTAGCCCAGGCCGAATTTATTCAGGAAAGCACTCCGGAGCGACTCCCCGTCAAGATCGAAACGCTAAAGAACATCGATGCCGCCTGCCCGCCGGAGACGATTATTGCCAGCAGTACCTCCGGCTACCCCATGACCAACATGGCGGTTGCCGTGCAGCATCCAAAGCGCTGCGTCGTGGCCCATCCCTTCAACCCACCCTACCTTGTGCCGCTGGTCGAAGTGGTGGCCGGGCAGCAGACCAGCGCTGAAGCCCTTGAGTGGGCGGTCGATTTCTTTCGAGCAACAGGTAAAGAGCCTCTAAAGCTGAGCAGAGAGATTCCCGGTTTTGTAGCCGACCGGATCATGGAAGCGGTCTGGCGGGAAATCCTGCATATGATCGACAATGACATGGCTACCGTGGCAGAGATTGAGGCCTCCGTTCGCTACGGCCCGGGCCTGCGCTGGGCCCTGCTGGGGCCCCTAACCGTCCTGCATCTTGGCGGCGGCGAGGGGGGGATGACCCATCTCATCCACCAGTTCGGCCCGTCACTAAAAGCTCCCTGGACGTTCCTCGAGGCGCCTGAACTGACCGATGCGCTGGCAAACAAGGTCATCGACGGTTGTAATCGGCTCACGGCCGGCACGACAATCAGCCAGCTTGAAGCGGAACGGGACGACTTGCTTATAAACCTGATTGACATGCTCGACAACAGCCGGCTCTGGCATTTGGGTAAGTCGGTTCATTGATGTTTCCGGATCGTTCAAAAAGTAGCACCGAAAAAGGGCAGGGTTCCATTTGACCAACGACCGCTGACGAACAACCCCCAGAACTTCGTAAAGTCGGGGGGTTCCGGTTGGCCGTCGGTCATGCCGAAGAAGATCAACGAAATTATGAATCATCCGCACCAAGGAGTCTTCAATGAGTAACCCCATCCCAACCCCAAATTTTGAAACATACAGCATGGAAATTCCGGTCGTGGCGGCGGCGAGCCACCTTGACGTCGTCAAGGTCAAGTGGGCCGATGGCCGGGAGGGCCAATTCCACACCATATGGCTGCGGGATAACTGTGCCTGCGAACACTGCCTCGACGCCGGTTCACATGAGCGGGTCAACTCATTTCTGTTGATACCTGACGACGTCCATCCGGAATCGGTTGAAGTCAGTCACCTCGGCGGGTTAAAGATCAACTGGTCAGAGCCCGTTGGCCGTTGTAGCGCCAGCCACTATCACCCCGGCTGGCTGCGGGCTTTTGACTACTCGAATGGGATTAGACCGGTCGACGCGTGGGAAATAGAAACCTGGGGGCAGGAGTTGGAGCAAAATCTGCCCCTCTTTACCGCCGCCGGGGTTTTTGACGATGAAGATGTTCGGTACAATTTCTTGACCACCATCCGCCGGCTTGGTCTGGCCATCGTCACCGATATGCCCCAAGATTATGAAGCGTTTGAGCGCATCTCGTCTCAGATTGGGCTACTACGGGATATGAACTGGGGTAAAATATTTGAGATTACGGCCAAACCGGACGGGGAATACATCGCCAATCGCGGTTTCGCTCTGGATGCCCATACTGATGCGGCCACCCGTGAATATATGCCCGGCTTCCAGATTTTCCAATGCGTTGAAAATACGTCTGTGGGGGGCGCCAGCTTCTGGGTTGATGGCTTCCATCTAGCCGGGATCATGCGGAAGCGCTACCCGCAAGAATTCGAACTGCTCTCGACCGTGCCCTGGGAACAGGCCAACCGGGCCAGGGGCTCCCATTACCGCTGGAATGCACCGGTCTTTGATCTCGATCCCAAAGGGCGTATTGCCGTGGTACGGGATACAACCTGGCTGCGGGAGCCGCTGTGCGTCAATTTTGACACCGTGCCCAGGCTATTCAAGGCGTACCGTGTTTTCGCTTCACTCAAAGCGGCCCGCGAATACCAGGTAGAGCGTAAGCTGGTTGGGGGTGATGTCGCCTTTGTCGATAATCGCCGCGTCCTGCACGGCCGGCGGGCCTTTGACCCGACAACCGGCCTCCGTCACATCCGCACTTGCTACGGCGAACGGGAAGAACTGCTGTCGGCGATCCGTATAATCGAACGGGCTCGGGCCGCACGTGCATTTGCCGGCTCATCTTAAGTCAAAGGAATTCTTCATCTTCAATAACAAGGACGCGCATGGCACTGAATCACTACTTTCGGTAAACCGTCAAAAAATCTCTGGCAACATTGATTACAATGCTTAATTCAATCTGCCGCCCGTCCAGCCGATCGATCGTGCCGGTCGTGGCCACAAACGGCAAGCTGGCCGTGTAATTGTACTGACCCGGTGGTAGCGGGAGCAAAGCTTCCGCATTATCGGCGATAGTGTAGGCCTGATTATTGATGGTGAAGGTCAGCGCGTCCCCGGCGAAATTCTTGACAAGCAATCCTTCTTCGCCCGTCAAGGCGGGCAGCGCTTTGGGGACAATTTCACCGCCGGTTGTAGGCAGGGCCGCCGGCGCCGTTTCGGGCTGACCGGCTATGGCTCGACCGGTTAGATCTTCCTGAAACAGTTTGAGGTCTACCGCGGTTATAAATTCAAATTTATCCCCCACGTCATATTCCGGTTCTTGACGAATACCCGGAATCATATTTAACCCAATCACTTGACCGGCCACAACCGTAATTTCCCCGTTGAGACTTCCGTTTGGTACGCTCGCCGTATAGCGGTAAAAAGCGGGGTCAACCTCTATTTGCAGCCGGCCGGGAATTCCGTTGGCCTGGGGTGGAACTTTGTCAAGTTGACCGGCCAAGTCGACCGTCAGCTCGTCGGCACCGCTGTAGTTGATCCAGACCAGACTGCCCACGCCAGCACCTGCGGGAGCCGGCTGCCACGTATCCGCC
>JBFGLD010000962.1:0-3257 GCA_041576335.1 Anaerolineae bacterium
CCGGCACGATGGATATCCAGTCTGCCGGAATGCCCTCAACGCTGACCCGGCAGAAGTTTTCTTCTTTCCCCTCGTTGTGAAGCGTCAGCTTAGTCGTCAGGCGTTCGCCTGGGACAACCGCAAGGGGCTGGGCCGGCATGAGTATGGTGATATCGGTCCGAGGGACCGGGGCCCGGGTGGTCATACTATCCAAACATTCTGCCAGGGCCTGCTCCAGGCCGATGGCGGTTGGGTAGCGGGCGGCAGGATCTTTGGCCAAAGCTTTGAGGATAACTTGTTCAACGGCCTTAGGAAGAGCAGGATTGAGCGAGCGGGGCGCTGGGGGCGGCGTTTCACCGTGGAAACGAACGGCTTGGTTCAGGTTGATGGGCCGAAAGGGCGGCTGGCCCACGAACAGGTCGTATAAGAGAATACCCAGGGCATAGACGTCACTCCGGATATCTGTGGCGCGGCTTTGTAATAGCTCGGGCGATACCTGATAGATGAGCCGGTCAACCGGGAATTCTTCAGCTGACTGTAGGGTCTCTGGGCGGGGCCGGAGCAGCGCAAAATTGATCAAAACTGGCTGCCAGGCCAGCTCCTCATTGGCCGGGCTGGGCTTAAACATTATATTATCCGGCACCAAGCTGGGGCGGCCGATGCCCTGCCGGTCAATATAGTCCACGGTTTGGCAGAGTTGTTGAGCCAGGCGGAGCAGCTGCGGCAGGAGGTGGCTGGGATCAATGGTCTTGAAGTTTCGCCGCATTTCGTTTAGGTTTGAGCCGGGCACAAATTCCTGCACAATGTAAAGCAGGGAGTCTACCTGACCGAAATCATAAACCTGGACAATGCCCGGGTGATTCAGCTGCATCGCGGTGCGGGCCTCTGCTTGAACTTGATCGCGCACAGCCGGCGGGTGTTGACTAAGGTCGATAATCTTAATGGCCACCTCAAGGCCGAGCCTGGTGTCGTGTGCTTTGAAGACACTGCCCAAGCCGCGCCTGTCCAGGATCTGGATAATCCGGTAGCGGTCAGCCAGTAATTGATTAAGTAACTCTTGCGGCTGCAGGAGAGCTTTGTCTTGGGCCGGGGCGGCGGCAGCAGCCGCCCTGGATTTTTTGGAAGACGATTGTACCTGCCGTACAAAGGCCTGATACGCCTCAGGCTGCACCTGCTCAATATTCTTCACCAACGTGCCCAGTTGATTACGTTGGGCACAGTATTCCATCAGGAGCCGTATTTTCGACGCTTTATCCAGCTCCGGGGTAAAGCGATCAAAAACGGGGCGAAAATGAGCGGCGCTAAATTGGTTCAAGGCCTCATCATTGAAAACCCGCTCCATGAGCTGGTAAATCAGCCGTAGTCTTGGATTATCAAAGTCGTTTCGCTGGGCCATAGTTTAAAGCTGCCGGCAATTATTGTTGTGTAACGACATGGCTACTACCTAGCCGGGAGAACTCTGGGTTAGGCAGCCCGGATATGGAAGTCAGATATGATGGCAATAATGCCTCCGACAGCCATATTCTAAACCAAAATCGTTCCCAGCACATCGGATTTTTGGAGAGTCTTGGCCTGGTACAAGTGACCAGTGTTGGGATGGGTCATTTGTCCAGGGTCTGTCCTAAATTTTTGGAAAAGAGTGGCCCAGTCTGGAAATAAGCGTTCTTTTACGCCGATACATATCTCTTGAAGCGTGGGCCATCTGGTAGTACTGAAACTCGCCTGAAACCTGGGACGCACCCATTTGTCCAAATGAAATTCTTATTTCTCCTGAATCGTAGTATAATGGTGCGCGTTGACTCGGCCGGCTTCGACAACACGTAAAGAGCTTTATATGAAAAATATTTTAAGAATTTTGTGGCTGATACTCCTGGTTGGTGCGCTGCAGGCTGCGGCCTACCCCCTGGCTGAGGCCCTGGCCAAATTGGCCCACAATTTTGAATATCGCCGGATTTTGACCTTGACTCAAGAGGCTGTATAGCGGGCCAGTGCCATTGAAAACGTCCGACTTCACCCCCTGTCCTAGGGAGGGCAGACGATGACGCGAGAAATAAACATCCTCATCCGGGCCAAACTGAACCGGTCTCCGGTTGGTCGCAGTTTCATTGACCGGCCACGATTACTCAAGCGGCCAAGTTGGGACTTGGCTGGGAAGGTAGCGCGCTTCCTCGGGCTACTTCTGCTGGGCTTGAGTCTGGCCTGGTCAGTACCTGCCTCCGCCCAGGATGGCGGTGTCTCCTCAGCGACCGCAGGGCAAATCCCGGCGGGTGCTGACCGGTCCCTTCGATTCGACCGTATCTCCACCGAGCGAGGGCTCTCCGGCAACGAAGTCTGGAGTATTGCCCAGGACAAGCGGGGTTATATGTGGTTTGGTACCACGAACGGACTGAACCGATATGACGGTTACGATTTCAAGCTCTTCAAGCACGACCCGGACGACGTCCACAGCCTGAGTGAGAACCTCATCCGGGCGCTATACACCGATCACACCGGTACGCTGTGGATCGGCACCTGGAGCGCCGGCCTCAATAAGTATGTACCGGAAACGGACCGGTTCATCCGTTACCAACACGATCCCGAGGATGCCCACAGCCTGGGCAGCGACTCCATCCGGGTCATTTTTGAGGATCAAACGGGCGCCTTGTGGATAGGCACGGTCGGCGGCGGACTCAATCGTTTTGACCGGGAAACTGAGCAGTTCGTTCGATATCTGAATAACCCGGACGATCCTGGCAGCCTGAGCGGTAACGACATTTATTCGATCTATGAAGATAGAGCAGGGGCACTTTGGGTCGCCGCCTGGATGGGCGGGCTCAATAAGTTTGATCGGGAGACGGAGCAATTTACCCGTTACCTGCACAACCCCGATGATCCTTATAGTCTGAGCAACAACAACCCTTATGCCATTTATGAGGATCGGGCCGGCGTGCTGTGGATAGGGACGTGGGATGCCGGGCTCAACCGTTTTGACCGGGAGACGGAACAATTTACCCGTTATTTGCACGACCCTGAAGATTCCCACAGCCTCAGCCACGATCAGGCTATATCCATCTATGAGGACCAGGCCGGTGAGCTCTGGATCGGCACGAATGGCGGGGGACTCAATCGTTTTGATCGGACGTCGGAACAGTTTTTCCGTTACCAGAACATGACCACCGACCCGTATAGCCTGACTCAAAACAACGTCGTGCCGATTTTCGAAGACCGGAGCGGACTTGTCTGGTTTGGGACCTTTGGCGGCGGCATCAGCATCTATGATCGCCGTAAGCAGAATTTCG
>JBFGLD010000963.1:0-3243 GCA_041576335.1 Anaerolineae bacterium
GCCGGAAGGGACCATCACCCAGACCACCCGTGGCGCCGATAACTTGGCGGCCACGTCCGCAAGGGTCCGGGCGCCAGCGGCCCCCTCAGCTTCAAGATCCCGAATATTCTGTTCGTTCAAATCGTAGGCCAGCACCTGATGGCCACCTCGTAGCAGGCGGGTGGCCATATTGGCCCCCATTTTGCCCAGTCCTATCATGGCTAATTGCATTGTTTTACTCCTAGTTTTTTAATATGGTTGATTTTCGCATCGTGAATTTCGCCCTGTACCTGTTGCCCTTTCTGCGACTACAAAGTGGTCAGGCTACAAGCCGGATGAGAACAATCGGCTGACCGAGGGTCTCCACCAACATATCTTAGGTCGCAATCGCAGCTTTCTTGGCCTTCTTGAGAGTCTTAGGCGTGATTTGTTCGCCGGTTTCGAGGTAATGTTTCAGGCCGTTGAGCATTCGCTCAGCCATCTTGGCCACCTGTTTCTGCATCGGCTTCTCGGCCAAAGCCCCGATTTTACCGCCTTTTACCGTGTACTCCATGGTCAGGCTGACGTTTGTGTTGTCTCCAGCGGGCCGTAATCTAAAATGTGCGGTTACCGTCATTGGCATCATCTGGCTTTCGTAGACTTCAATGGTATATTGCTCTCCTTCTTCCCAGGCCACAACCCGTTCCTCAACCGATCCCATGGGTGAGAAATCACAATGGCGGGTTGCGCCTATACCCGCTCGGCTGTCCGAAGTGTAGTATGACTTTACGACCATCGGATTGTAGTTTTGAATTGCTCCCAGATCGGCCAGAGTAAGCCAAACCTGGTCTTTGGAGGCCTCAATTTGCACTGCTCGAGATACGCTGGGCATTTTTTGCTTCTCCTAATGTTTGTTGGCCTCTTTATCTGCCACCTGCTCTCTGGCAGCAGCAACGATCTGTTCGGGGGTAAAACCGAACTTTTCCTGTAACGCTTTCAACGGCGCCGACGCTCCAAACGTATGCATCCCAATAATATGTCCGCGCAAACCGGTGTAGCGCTGCCAACCTAAGGTAGAGGCTTGTTCCACAGCAACGCGGGCGATCACGTTCGGGGGCAGGACGCCGTCTTTGTAAGCCTGCTCCTGGCTCTCAAAAAGTTCCCAGGAAGGCATGCTGACTACCCGGGCCTTGATGCCCTCAACTTTGAGTTGTTCGTAAGCCTCTATACACAAGTAGACCTCGCTGCCGCTGGCCATTAGAAGCACGTCAGGCCGGCCATCCTCGGCATCGGCCAGAATGTAGGCCCCCTGCGCAACTCCTGAGGCAGAGCCATATTGGTTGCGGTCAAGGGTGGGCAGATTTTGTCGGGTCAGAATCAGAGCAACAGGGTCGTGATGGAGCTGCATAATGACCCGCCAGGCCTCGACGACCTCGTTGGCGTCGGCCGGACGCAGCACAATCAGACCGGGAATGGCGCGCAGGGAGGCCAGCTGTTCCACCGGTTGGTGGGTGGGACCGTCTTCACCCACCCCAATCGAGTCGTGGGTAAAGATATGGATTGTCGGGATCTCCATCAGCGCACTCAAGCGAATGGCCGGCCGAGCATAGTCGCTGAAGATCAAGAAGCCGGAGCCATAGGGGCGGACTTTGCTTAGGGACATGCCGTTGAGAATGGCCCCCATGGCGTGTTCACGAATGCCAAAGTGGAAATTGCGGCCACCGAAATTATTAGCCGAAAAATCGCCGGCGTCTGCAAAGGTCAAGCGAGTTTTGGTCGACGGGGCCAGGTCGGCCGAGCCGCCCATAAGCCAGGGCACATTCCGGGCCAGGGCATTGAGCACCTCGGCCGAGGCGTTGCGGCCGGCCAAGCCTTTCTCGTCAGCCGGAAACTCACTTAGCTCTTTATCCCAACCATTGGGCAGCTGGCGGGTTTGGATCTTATGCAACTGGTCGGCCAACTCGGGGTACTCACCTTTATATGCTTCAAACCTGGCAAACCATGCTTCACTCAATGCCTGGCCTCGCCGGCCGATTCCTTGTTGAAAATGCTCCCGAACTTCCTCGGGAACCAGGAATTTGGCCTCTTCCGGCCAGCCATAGTTGCGCTTGGTTAGCCTGATTTCCTCCTCCCCCAGGGGTTCGCCGTGCGCGGCGTGGGTATCTTGCTTATTGGGTGCGCCGTAGGCAATATGGCTGTCGACGATGATCAGGGTAGGCCGGTCATTGGTAGTTTTGAAGGTGTTGAAAGCCCGCGCTAGCGTCTCCAGGTCGTTGGCATCGCCTACCCGCAACACGTTCCAGCCGTAGCCCAGAAAGCGAGTAGCCACATCCTCGCTAAAGGCCCAGGCAGTATGTCCTTCGATGGTGATCTTGTTGTTGTCGTAAATCCAGCACAGGTTGGAGAGTTTGAGATGTCCGGCCAGGGAAGCCGCCTCGCTGGAGATGCCTTCCATCATACACCCGTCGCCGGCCAGGGCGTAAACATCGTAATTAAACATCTCAAAGTCGGGGTGATTGAAGTATTTAGCCAGCCACCGTCCAGCAATGGCCATGCCAACGCTGGTCGCCACGCCTTGTCCCAGGGGACCGGTGGTCGTTTCGATACCCGAGGTCCAGCGATATTCCGGATGGCCGGGGCATTTGCTATCCAGTTGGCGAAAACTTTTAATGTCATTCAACGTTACCGATGGCTCGCCCAGAGTTTCATAGGCAGGGTTGACCGCTTTAACGCCGGTTAAATGCAACATTGAGTAAAGCAACATCGAAGCGTGGCCGATAGATAGCACGAACCGGTCACGGTTGGGCCAGATAGGGTCTTCTGGGTCAAAGCGCAAGAAGCGCTGCCACAGACAGTAAGTGACCGGGGCCAGAGCCATCGCCGTGCCGGGATGGCCGTAGTTAGCTGCCTGTACTGCATCCATGGATAGGGTGCGAATGGTGTTGATAGATAATTGTTCCAGATTTGTTTGTGAGGCCACAAATTTTCTCCTGGTCTAAAAAGTTTATTAAAGATTGAGCCCATGACAGGCCGCCCCCAAGAGCGCAACTTTAGGGTTAAGGATGACGTAGACCGGTATCCGCTTCAGCAGGTCTGATAAACGTCCTTTGCGCTGAAACGCTGCCATGAATCGTCCGGTCTCCAAGGCAGGGAGAATACGCGGTGGAATACCACCGCCCAGATAGACGCCGCCCGAGGCCAGCACTTTAAGCGCCATATTGCCACTCTCCATACCCCGAATAGAGACGAACATATCGAGCGTGGCAACGCAGAGCCGGCACAGCC
>JBFGLD010000964.1:0-3240 GCA_041576335.1 Anaerolineae bacterium
GGTGTGGCTGAGGAGGACAAGGGTGGCAAGTAAGGTGCAAAGATACGGAGTAAGGTGAAGGAAAAAGCCTGTCGTTAAGCGTCGCGAAGTGCGATTCGGAGAGAATCTAACCTGCTCTGGAGATTCCCGGTCGATCCGCCATTTATTAAATTTAGTCTTTAGATATGTCCCGGCGACGACGATATTAACCAACAGGATTGCCAGCAGCCAGGCGTTGAATTCCCCTTGCCAGAACCAGGCCAAATCAAGCCTGTCGAGCCCGACAAACGTCCAGGCAGCCACAAGCGGCGAGTACTGCAGGTCGAAAAACGTTTGGGGGTCAAAAAGAGGGAGCCCCGAGTCGAGCAGCGCGTTTTGGAAAGGGGCAAAGTCAATCACAACACTTAATAATTGCGGAATTAGGCTGAGCGCGGCCAGTCCAAGGAAAAGGAAACGGAGAATTGGAGCTTGGAAATTGGAGCTGAGAGCTTGCGGCGGTTGTGGTGAACGAGAGAATGCTTGCGCTGCAATCGGAGCCAAAAACAGCGCCCAAAAGGACAGGGTCGGGATCATAAATCGAGGTCCCCAGGCGTAACCACCGTGCCACATAAACCACTTGCCGTACAGTAGTAGGTGGATTGTAATAATGCTCAAGGCTAAAGCTGCCTCGGGCCTAAAGCGCCGAAGAAATGGAACAACCCCTAAAATGCTCATTACAAAAATCGGACTGTAGAGCAGCAAACCCCGACCCGGACTGACCAGCTGCCCAATAAGTCCCTGCCACAGGATACCGCTGAATGTCTCATTAGGCAGGTAACCCGTATTGAGCGGATCGCCATAGCGGGAGATATTGAAGAAGATGAGGGCCAAGCCCGTGCAGGCAATCGGGGTGCAAAAAGCCGCGACAGTGAAAAAGTGATCCGGTCGAGAACGGGGGTCGCGGGACCAAAAACCTAAGGCATCAAGGGTGAAACGCGGGCCATGACCTTTGACTGAAGAGGGGGGCGGTGAGGGTTTGTTAGGCGGCTTTACTGTATCGGACTCGGGCCGCGGTGCAGCGTCTCGGAAAAGGTAGTAAAGTAGCAGCAGCCCGTATACCGGCAAGAAAACTGCTTCGGCGTAGCGAGTGGCAACGTTCCAGCCCAAAAATAGACCAGCCAAGAAGGGATAACGCAGTGACCAGCTCCAGCGGACAAAGCTCCGGAAGTCCGTGGGTTTAGGCCAGAGAGGCTTTGCTCGATTGCCCCGCCGCTTCTGCATTTCTTTGCTCATCTTGAGCAAGGCGTAGGCCGCGGCCAGCAGGAGCAGCCCGGAAAAAGGGTCGCTAAAAAGCGACTTGGCGTACGGCCAGGCCAGGGTGGCCAGACCATAGGTGAGGGCCACGATCACGCCCGTTCCCGGCCAATAACCCAATTCCACAAGGTAGGCTAGCAGCAAAACGGCGGTTAGGGCCGTCACGATGACGTTGAACAGCAGGCTGACGCTCACGGTACCAAACCAGGGCACGATCAACCCCAGCCAGGTCAGCGGCAGCAGCCCGATAGGCACGCCGATACCTTTGCGCGAATACAGCAGCCCATCCAGGCCGTAGGTACCCTGCTGCAGCCCCATCCAGCGGATTTGCTCAATGTCCAAGGCCCACCGCCGGGCCAGGCTCTCGGCCGTGGCGAACATGGCCAGGCCGTCACTGGAGTTAATCCGCGGAGTATAAGTCAAGAGATATATCGCGAAGAGGAAGAGAAAGAGCGCTGCGTAATTCGTAGAGTGTAGAGCGTGACCTGGTTGTTTTTTGCTCGATTGAACGCCGTTAGCGGTGGTTCTAAGCTGAGATTCCGAATTTGATGCGGTAGAGTTGTTAAGCGTTCCTGCTTTGCTTTGGTATTTATCTCTGCTTATTTTTTCCGGAGCCACTTCTGCGTTATGACGAAACATCTGCAACTTAGTTTACGCGTCTTAGCAAGATTTACAAAAATTGGCTTGAATTTCAAGTTTGGGCGCTTTCGCCGGTTATCGACTCTTCGAAGCCTCTTCTCGACAAAACGATCATTTTTCTGCAAGTAATAGGTGGGCTTTCGATGCCAGCCGTGGTCGGCAATTCTCATTATACCACACTTCACTGCCGCAGGACGGTATCCAAGGTGTGGAGGGTGAGAAGTACGTATTCGAGACGTATGTCGCCGAACTCGGCCAAGCCGTTAGCACACTCGGCCAGAATTTCGGTGGGCCCGTTGTCTAACCCATTGCGGGGGAACTGGCATATCATCTCTCTGAGCTGAGTGCTCCCCCGGACCGAGTTCCCTTGGGCAAAGGATTGGGCGCACGTGCCGGCCAGGGCAGCAAAAGATTGCGCATCGGGATCTTTGACCAGCTTCTGGATCGCCAGCACCGCCTGCGCGGTAGCGGTATGGGGATTTGAGCGGAGTAAGCGCCAATGCTGCATGTAGTAGCGCTCATTACCGGCAATGCGAGCCAAGGCTAGACCGATTTCGCCGCGCTGTACCTCAGAGCGAGTCTGCCGTAAACAGGCAAAAATCTCTCCGATGGCCTCGACTGCGCGCAGTTTGCCGAGGGCCGCCACGTAGGCGATGCGCAGCACCTCATTGGATTCACTCCTGAATTTTTCAAGAAAGTGCGGAATGCTGTCAACATCACCGAGCATAGCCAGAGCACGCGCACTGTTTGCTTCAAGTAGGTGATAACCTGAAAAAAGGAGGCTGCGCAACGGTTCGATCGCTGTCGGATCGCCAAGCCGGCCCAGGGAGCGGATGACTTCAAAGCTCAACTCCGATTCGCCCTCCTTAAGCACGGCGATAAGTGCGTCGACTAACTCAGGTTCTGGCGGCATCCGCCCGATCGAATGAACGGCTTCGTAGCGTACGTTAAAGCTGGGATCGCTTAGCGCCTCAATTAGCTCGAAACTACTCAAGGGATTCCTGGCGTCACCCATTCGCTCCGTAGTGACCACGCGGGTCGTTTCATCCGTAGAATAGTTATATTGAATTAAGGACTCGAGGGCTCGTATCGAATTGATTCGCAGGAACATACCGGCAAATCGTCTGAAGGGCGTAGCCTCGCTGCTGTGCAACTGGGAGACGGTGGCGATTCCGGCAATAAGAAACATAAAGCTTAAGCCAAAGAGCGGCGTATACAGGTCGATAGAAAATATCCACAATTGGGCCTCGAGATTGCGCGCTCGATCCAAAATTTGACCCGCTAAGAGCGGCCCGAATCCGCTCACCAGCCCAAACCAGGCATAATACA
>JBFGLD010000965.1:0-3235 GCA_041576335.1 Anaerolineae bacterium
GTGTCGCAATTATGACTACCACGCTCGCATTCGTTAACATCTAAAACAACGTCATTAAATTTAATGTGCCATTTAACATATAACAATAAATTATGAAAACCCGAAGTGAAGTTATTATCGATTTAATTCAAATGCGACAAAGACGTCTCTTACTTTGGAGCTTATTTTTTATCACCCTGGCCCTTCCGTTTGGCATATCTTTGGCCCGAACCTCGGCCAAAACACCGGTAGCCCAAATTGGACAGGGCCGCACTATCCGCATGGCGCGGGCCACATGGGATACCGGCTGGTTCCAGGCCGAAATTTTTAGGCAGCTTTTCCAGTCACTGGGCTACACCGTTGAGGGACCGCTCACTTATGATAATGACGATTTTTACGAGGCTGTTGCCCAGGGTGAGGTTGATGTTTGGGTCAACGGCTGGTTCCCTCTGCACGAAGCCCACTTAACCGATAATGCGACTCGGGAGTCTATTGAAGTGGTTGGCTTTGAGGTGCAGGGCGGCGCTTTACAAGGGTATCTGGTCGATAAGGTCACGGCCGACGACCTCGACATAACCTCGCTGGCTGATTTCAACCGCCCCGAAGTCATCGCCGCCTTTGACCCCGATGTCAACGGACAGGCCAATTTGATTGGCTGTAACGTGGGCTGGGGCTGTGAGCAAATCATTGAGCATCATCTGGACGCCTACCAACTGCGTGCCTCGGTGGAGCATATTCAGGGTGATTATGGCCCATTGATGCTCAGCACTATTTCCCGCTTTGAAAATGGGTCATCAATCTTTTTCTATACCTGGACTCCAAACTGGACAATTGGGGCGCTCATTCCCGGCCGGGACGTGGTCTGGATCGAAGTGCCGCATCCCAGCCTGCCAGAAGGGCAAAGCCATTTAGAGGCCAATACCACCCTGGAGCAACTCGAGGGCTGTGTCAACGCCCCCTGCCGCCTGGGTTTTCCGCCCAACGACATCCGCACGGTTGCCAACAGCGCCTTCCTTGAAGCCAATCCGGCGGTGCGCTCTTTGCTGGAAGCGGTTACCATTCCGCTCAGTGATATTTCTGCTCAAAATGCTCGCCTATTAGCCGGTGAAGATGAGCAGGAAGATATTGCCCGCCACGCCACCGAGTGGGTTGCTGCTCATCAAAGTGAAGTTGACCAATGGCTGGCCGACGCTGTTGCCGCTGCTGAAGCCGCCGGTGATACGCCGCTTGTAGTCGATGAACCGTTATCTTCGTCCAACACTACCAAACAAGAAACCTATCCGCCCTTACGCGTTGCGACCAAAACCTTAGAACCATTTGTTATTTACGATCTGCAAAGCCGGCAATATACCGGCTTTAGTATCGAACTATGGCAGAAAATTGCCGAAGAAGCAGGTCTTGAATACGAGCTGTATGGAGTCAACAGCATTGCCAAATTGTTGGATGAAGTTGAACGCGGCGCAGCCGATGCGGCTACTGCCGGCATTGGCATTACGTCCAACCGAGAAGCGGCGCTCAACTTTTCTCATCCCTATTTTGAGTCCGGATTGCAGATTCTGGTTGCTAAAAGGGATCGCAGCTTATGGGGCGACTCGGTTGTTACCCTCATCCAGGGTTTTTTATCATTGCGATTGTTCGGCGTGTTGGGCTTTCTCCTGGTGGCTCTGTTAGCTGCGGCCCATGTTATCTGGTACTTTGAAAAAGACCACAACCCGGAATTTTCGTCATCCTATTGGCCGGGAATTTGGGAAGCATTTTGGTGGTCTGCCGTGACTGCCACCACTGTTGGTTATGGCGATAAAATACCCCAAAGTATCATAGGGCGGGCTGTTGGATTAATTTGGATGTTTACCGGCCTATTTGTGCTGGCCTCCTTTACGGCAGGCGTAGCTACAACCTTTGCCCTACAAGAGGTAGAGAGTTACATCAGCGGCCCCGAAGACCTCTCTGGAAAACGGATAGCAACCGTCAGGCGCAGCACTGCCGCCGAATATTTAGCCCTGCATGGGATCCGCGCCCAACTGTTTGAGCACGAAGAGGATGCGTACCAGGCTTTGCTCGATGATGAAGTTGATAGTGTTGTGTATGACGCCCCGGTCTTGCAGCATTATGCCGCCAACGCAGGAGCGGGGAAAGTTGAAACGGTAGGGTTAGTGTTCCAGACGCTAAATTATGGCGTTGCCTTACCCGAAAACAGCCCCTACCGAGAGCCAATCAATTTGGCGCTGCTCCAGTTAATAGAGCGGAATGAATATCAACAGTTGTATGAAAAGTGGTTTGGTGATAGCTCACTGCAAATATCCGGTAGCCCTTAAAAATGTTTAAGTGGATGTCATCGACAAAGATCCGGATGATAATCGGGTATTGGAGTGCGCCTTGGCTGCGAGCGCGTCCTACATCGTCTCCGGCAATAGCCACCTGCTGGAGCTACAGGAATACGAGCAGATTGTCATCTTCAATCCGGTCGGGTTTTTGGCTGTCCTTGCCGCAGAGGCGTAAACCTTGGAGGTAACCATGGCCAGCCGCATCAGCTTGACTACCCCTAACCATTCTTAATGGCGCGGACTTTTTTTAAGCCGGGCTACAAGACCCGGCTTTTCTTCCACAGCTACGTGCACCTCACGGCACAATGCAAATCGTATCGGTCCCGTTGATATACACGTTATCAAAAGTAACCGCACTTAGCGAGGCCGAGGTATCACCGGCCTGGTAGGACCCGTCCGCATCTTCGATTTGCACCACCAGGTCAATCAATCCATCGGCGTTGACATCCTCTTGGTGACTCTGGACATTACCCTTTTTGCCGACCACGCGGACGGCTTGACCATCCAGGAGGATCGTGGCCGGATCGATCCGGGTCGCGTCAAACGCCGCACTGCTGAAGATGGCGACCGGAATGACGCCCTGACCATTGCTATTAAAGCAGTTGGGCTCACTGCCCGGTTTGATGTCGATGACGATCGGCACCGGCAAGACAATGACCTCAAACCCGTCGCAGCCGGTCCCGCCGTCGTCGTCGGTGACACACACCGCCACCGGGTAGCTCCCGGGCACGAAGTATTGATGTGACCCACTCACCGTGCCAAATCCTGCCCCCTGGCTAACCGTAGCCGGTTCCGGTCCGGCTCCACCGCCAAAATCGATGGTGGCTGTGTGGGTGTCCTCCAAGCCGGGATCGGTGAAGGTCGCGTTTACGGCCAGGGTCTCGCCGGAGAAGATGGTCGGGTCTGATCCTGCGTCGACGGCCGGCGCGACA
>JBFGLD010000966.1:0-3234 GCA_041576335.1 Anaerolineae bacterium
GCCATCAACGATCAATACTTCAGAAAAAGCGATACCCAAACCACCTGCCCTTGGAAAGGTAAGGCCAGCTACTATCACCTCGAGGTCGATGGAAAAATCAACAGAAACGCTGCCTGGTATTATCCGTCGCCTAGTAAAGCAGCCCAAAACATAAAAGGATATGTCGCGTTTTGGAATGGGGTGAAGATAGAGACGATGGAAGGAGAAAGCAGGCCAGGGCCGGGAAGTTTGTTGACGGTTGTAAAACGCCTGCTAAGAATTTAGGGCATTAGGATGTTAGGAGCGGGATAGCGCGCTTAGGGGTCGGCGTCGGGGTTGGTGTTGGAGTCGGCGTTGGCGTAGCTGTTGCCGTTGCCGGCCGTAATTCGCCGGGTAGGGGAGGTTTGTGCTCCAATTTGGTAACCATGTGCCACAGCAGCTGCAAATCATCATTGAGTATATCTTGTAAATCAGAATTATCGCTCCCCTGGCGGATCAAAAGCTCCGATTTCTGGTTGAAGACGGTCGGCCCGGCCGCAGCAAGTTGGCGTTGGACCGCTTCAAAATCAGATCGATCAAGCCGGACCTTGGCCATTGCCCCTTGCGTCAATCGTAACGGTTGCATTGGATCGGCCACTTGCACCGGGTGCACGCGCAGAGAAAATTCGTAATGATCGGGGCGCACCAATACCTGGGCCAATACATAAAACGTATCGTTCCCCTTCCTGATGACCCGCATAGGCTGCAGCCCATTTAATAGAACGCCTTCTCGCCACGCCTCAAACTGCTCTTCCATTGTGGCGGAGTCATTCAAAAACTTTTGAGCCTTATGCTGGGCTGCAAAATCCGTGCTCAACGGGCTCAAATCGACGATCGCCTGAGTGTGATCCCCAAACACCACCCACACCGCAGAGTGTGCAACTGTGTCGCCCAGGTCTTCCACTGGTGCGGCCAGATCGAAACTACCCAACGTGACGCGAGCAACTTGTGGCAAGTTGAGCAGCACCATCCGCGCAGCGTAAGACAAAAGAAAACTATCACCTGCTGGCCAGGCGGTCGGATCCGCCGGTTGCATGGGGTAGGCAAGCTTGGCGGCCGGGCCATCAGCCGTCATTTCAATTATGATCTGTGTCGCATCCTCTGTAAGAAGCGGGGCAAAGCCAAAATGCATCTCTCGGACGGCAGCCTGAGCCGCGTTCATCGCTTGAACGTTGTCATCAAAAGACGATCGTCGAGGGAAAGGCGTAGCCGTTGCCGTAGGCGCCGGAGTTGGTGTCGGAGTGGGGGCGCAAGCAGCCAAAAACAGGGTCACCAGCACGACGGCCATAAGCAGTGAGTGATTACCCAACTTCTTATTGCTACCGTTCGAGATATCGATTTTTTTCATGAGCACCATCGCTTATTGTAGGTAAAATTAGCTGTCAACATTATAGCGAGGCAGAAAGGATAGGTCAATACCACTTTTCTCTTTCAGTTGTGAATGCTATAATATTATTACCCTACTCTAAAGCGAGGCCCTATGGACACCGATTGGAGCAAACCCACCAAACACATTGTAAGTGTTGGGTTGGTTCTGTTTGGGCTGTACGTTATCTTTCTAAGCCGCACCGTACTAATGTTGCTTGTGGTCGCCGCCTTATTGGCCTTTTTGCTAATGCCAATCGTTGGCTTTTTCCGCCGGCGCCTTAAAATACCCAGGGGTATCGCCGTTCTGCTGGCGCACATTCTGCTGGTTATATTAATTCTGCTGTCGCCACTCATTCTTATCCCACCTGTCATCAGCGGTTTCAATGAACTGGCCAGAATTGAGTACCAGGTGCTGTTCGACAATACGTTGACCTGGACAAAGGAAGCTCTTATTCATATTAGGGATGTAGAGACTGAACTTTTCGGTGTATCGCTCGATTTTTCGGCCATTGTTGATCCGGCCCTGTCCGCCCTGGAAGGCGACACGGCGGCTCCCCTCAAATTGCCTTCTTTTCAGACAATTATCAACTCCTTGCAGACACCGCTTACCATTACGGTGGGCTTCGCTGCCAATTTAGCGGGGTCCGTTTTTTCCGGAATATTAACTTTGGTTCTGACGTTCCTTTTTTCGATTTACATAAGTCTCGATGCCCATAAGCTTAGCGGTAAGTTTATCAAGCTTGTTCCTCCTCCATATCGGTCTGAAATTGCTACGCTCTTGAGCCGGCTCCGAAGAATTTGGCGCGCCTACTTTAGAGGACAGCTAAACCTGATGCTGACGATTGGGATCTTTACCTGGATAGTCGCTCTGGTGATTGGTTTGCCAAATTCTTTTACGCTGGCCGTTATTGCCGGTGTACTGGAACTATTACCCGGCCTTGGTCCGTTTCTGGCGGCGGTACCGGCGGTTCTGCTAGCCCTTCTTCAAGGTTCAACGTATCTACCTGTGGGGCACATCACCTTTGCCCTCATTGTCATTGGCTGCTATGTTCTGATTCAACAGATTGAAAACAATTTTATTGTGCCGCGCGTCATCGGCGATGCGGTCGAGCTTCCTCCGCTGATTGTGTTGATCGGCGTGGTGGTGGGAGCGAGCGTAGCGGGAATCTTAGGAGCGCTGCTAGCCGCACCGGTCGTGGCTTCGACCAAAGAAATTATGAGCTATCTTTATGCAAAAATTTTGGGTAATCCACCCTTTCCCCCGCAACAAACGAGGCCTGAACCCGTCAAGCCGTCCTGGTTGGACCAAGCAAAAAGATTTATTGCCAAGGGTAAAACATCTGTTAGGCGCACGCGCAGCCTCGCATCTTCCGGCCAACAGGTTGAACCTGAGGCTTCCCGTGAAAATTAGAGCAAAAAAGTAGATGTTTGACTGTAGATTAGAGATAAGCTATATTACCAGTCGAGTTGTAAAAAGACCAGTTCGAAGTTTGGGTGATTAATGCCGAAAGACGCAAAAAATAGCTTAAAAAAAAGGCCGACAGATGAGAAACCGACGACGGTGTACTTCATTCGGCACGGCGAGAACAATTGGACACAGGCGCACAAATTGGCCGGGCGAGCTCCTGGCGTTCACTTAAACAAGCATGGTCGTTTGCAGGCTGAAGCCCTGGGCAAACGCCTGGCCGATACGAAATTTAGCGCCATCTATACCAGCCCCTTAGAAAGAACGGTCGAGACAGCGCAAGCCGTTGCCAAGCATCACGATCTGGAAATTGAAACACGATCCGGTCTGCTCGAAGTTGATTATGGAAACTGGACAGGTAAAAAGATCAAGAAATTAGCCAA
>JBFGLD010000967.1:0-3229 GCA_041576335.1 Anaerolineae bacterium
AACCAGCCAATAAAACGTCAATATAATCCAAAAAGTAACCAGGGGGTTTTGAGAGAGATAATGTGACCACACCACGTGTCCGGGTAAAACTGCCAGCAATGCCGCCGCTAGCAGCGGAATCCGGGACGAACGATCAGGGTAAAGTCGTTGCACCAGTTTGTAGAGCAGTAACACCGACAATATTCCAAACAAAACTGAATTTAAGCGGCCAATCAAAAAAATTCTGCCCCGCTGATCTAAATTCTGAATATAGAACGACTTATCCGGAACCAGTTCCACAGCCCCCAGGACCGAGCCCGACCCCAGACCAAACATCAGCAGGTATGTGGTTAACGATGGCGTTTTGAAGTAGCCGGGATTGAGCTCCAGCTTAAGAGGATTCATGCGGTACATAGATGAAACAAACGTCGACTCATCGGGTGTCCAGGCCAGGTACCGTCCCGCGGCCGGCAGGCCCCAGGTAATACCCAGCAGGCGCACGGTTAGTCCCAGTACCAGTATGAGGATGAGGCCGAGTCTCGTTAGCAGCGCGTTACGTTCCGCTGTTATCGCGCTTAATTTCATTTTCTTCCCCATCATTTCTGGGGATAAGGACGGTTCCATATTAACTACCTGCTTTGAGACGACTATCCTTTTTCAGGCTGCAAAAATAATTTTACGTAGCGGTCAACAACAATTCTTGTAAAATAAGGTTTAATCGCTTGCCGCGCTTCTATAGACCACTGAGCCAAAACATCTCTGTTGTGAAGGATCCGGTCTAACACAGACTCCCATTCAGCTATTGAACAACAGATGCACCCCCCCGCGTTATTTTGTAAAACCTCTTGGTAAGCTGGAACCGGTGAGGCAATCGCCGGAACGCCCTGCCCCATAAACACACCGATCTTAAATATGCTGTGGCCCCGGTTATATGGATTGTCAACAGGTCGATGGCTGAGACAGATTTCGCCATCCAGAATATGCTGCGGAAAAGTTTCGTAGTGCCACGGCACAAATTGATAGGTAAAACTCTGCTTCCAACCTCGGCCTGGTATTTTCAAGCGGGGCCGTTTATTAGAGATGATGGTGAGACCGATATCGCGTTGCCGTAAAAGGGGTAATATCGGCGCCAGTTCGGCTGCCTTTGCGGCGACACCGCTCCAGACCGCCCGAATTTTGGGTTGGTAGAAGGCTTCGATCGGTTTGAGGTGGCAAAAATGCTCATCATCAATCGAATCCGGAATATACACGACATTTCGGTGGAATACCCGGGCCCGTTGGGCAATATAAGCTGAGGCGCACACGACCACGTCAGCCACCGAAAGCATGCGGCGAACCTGATCGATGTGCTTTTGGGTAACGAGCTTACCAAGCGACGGCACGTCAGCTTCGTCGAAGTAGTTTACAACCAGGTCGAAGACGATCGTTTGCCCCTGTTTCTGCTGTTGCCGGGCCAGCTCATAAGCCTCTTCATCCTGCCAGCGCACAAATATATTTACATCTGTGTCGGGGCTCGGTTCGTTGATCGTGGACTGCACCCCGCGCCGCTCCAGGTAAGAAAGAAGCTGCAAACAGCGGATCCACACCGACGCCGACATGCGGTTATAGTTACGATGCTTAACGCGAATGAACCAATTCACTTTCAGAGCCATAAGCCTATTCGCACTAGCCTGTTTTAAATTTATTGATGAGCCAACGCCGCCCCCACCAATATAACTGTCGAGGCCGACGGGGTAAAACCGGATAACCCTCTCGCGCCGCTTGGACAAAATTTATTTTCGAAGGCAGGGGGCGCCGCCTGGCCTCTTCAATCGCCCGCAGGTATTGAGAAAAGATAATATCCGGTGAAAAATGATGTACGGCACGATCACGAGCCGCCGCGGTCAATTGATAATAATTCTTCATAACCATTTCGAGTTGGCGGCCAAAACTATCAGGGGTGACCGGTGCACCACATTTTCCGACCAGCTCGGGCGTGCCACCGCTGTCTTTGAAAAGTACCGGCAAGCCGCTAGCCAGGGCTTCTAACACAACGTTAGGACAAGCCTCTTTTTCGGCCAAGTGCAGGAGCACATGGCAGGAACGCATCACCTTTGCAAGTTCGCTCCTATTCAAATAACCGAGTTGTTGAACATTTGGCAAATCAGGCATAGCAGGATAGCGACCACATAGTACAAAACGGATATCCCGATATTGTTGGCCTAATGACCCGATTTGGGCGGTGCCTTTTTTTGGATTTAAGCTGTAGGACACATTGCAAACGCTTGGCTTTTTTCTTGCCACAAGGAGGGTCTCATCAGGGTGAAACATTTGTAAATCGACCGGATTGTAAATAATCGGGCCATCCTGTCGAATCACTTTGAGCTTTTTAGTGGTAATATATTTCGAGTAGTTACTTTGAAA
This sequence comes from Anaerolineae bacterium, assembly GCA_041576335.1. GTDB lineage: Bacteria > Chloroflexota > Anaerolineae > 4572-78 > J111 > JANQQF01. The sequence continues at coordinate 2,383 of JBFGLD010000967.1, forward strand.
AATTGTCAGATCGGCCAACATATTTACCCGAGCTTGACGATCATCGGCATCATCTACACGTCCGTAGTCCCGGCCCGAACCGTCAACCCGCTGCACGACGCGTACATGTGGACGACTCTTTTTTATTTGAGAAATAAGGCCATACGGAACCACCCATGAATTTACAAAAAGTACATCAAAATCGGCCTGTGGATCGTCGGTGTGCGCAATACCATAGTCGGTCAGCCAGCGCCGCCAATTGTCTAAAAATGTGTACATTCCTCCTTGCGATTTATGAGGAATGGGAATGCAAATTCGCTCTGTTAACATCTGTCTTAAGTGTTGCTTTGATAGCTAAGCCGCTTAAAAATTAGCAATACGGTATGCCCGGCCAACGGTGCCGACAAGGTTGACAATCCATATCTAAGGCCTCGAATGAGCCTGGACTTTCCCCGGTAATCGTACAAATTTTGCAGCGTCCCCTTTTGGTAACTGATTTCATCTTTTAGACCTTTGAGACCGCTTAAGGGTTTTGTTATCACTAATTCAAACCCCCACCGGGTAAAGTCTTCGGTGACCAGGCTAGAATCCAACGCGAACTGGTAAAAATTGGCCGGCGGTTGCTGCCCCTTTTGCCAATCCGGATACAAGCCGAGTTTGGCTTTTAATCCTCTCAACCAGGACATGTGCGGAAAAGTCAAAAATAAATACCCGCCCGGTTTAAGCACCCGGGCCATTTCCATTGCTATCGGCCGGTAGCCTTCCCAAAAATGTTCAATGACCCCCATCGACCAGTAACCGGCGAAGTGCCCATCTTCAAACGCCAGACTCCGAACATCTCCCCAGCGAATATCTAGATCGGGGCTAG
>JBFGLD010000968.1:0-3228 GCA_041576335.1 Anaerolineae bacterium
GCATGAAATGTCTCCTTATCAATCTAAGCATGAATTCGGCCCCGATTTCAATGACCTGGCGGATGGCAAATGAACGTTAGTTGTTATTGACGGCTCTGACAGGGTGTATCACAACCAGCACTCGTCGTGATGCATATTCTTCCAACTGGGTGCGAGTGGCCTTCGCCGGCAGACCCGCCATTCGAAGTATCAGCCCGATCATTTTCGGGTGTCGCCTCAATCGAAGGGCCAGGAAGTCCGTGATCTGGACTGGATCTGTCACGGTTTCGGCCCGGCCAGCAAACCGTCTGGATTTGATCCGCACTTTGACCTCGGGATTAGCCACAATGTTTCGAACCCAATCGGCTTGCTGCCCACGGGCAGCGCCGACCATGATCTTCCCCTCGACTTCTTCATATTGTAAGGGTGTAACGTGAGGTAACCCCGACTTTCGTCCCGTTGTGGTCAACAGCAGGACCAACCGACCGTAAATTGGTCCCAAGCCCAGCCGGTATAATACCCGCGGAGGAAACCTAGACAGCCGCCATAAGAATTTTTTCATTAATCTACCGGTCGGAAACAATCGGATTGCTATTCATTCCGCATCGTCGGTCGCCATTTTTCCCACAAGCGAGCTGAGGTCACGTTCCCTTCCTTTGGTCTAGGTAAATTTCAAGCGACCACAATCACCATCTTTTGCTCTATCTGCATTGGCTGCGGTTTCCAGTAGGTGAGCGATCGCCACAGCCACTCGGCCGGACCAAAGCGGAAGTAGTGCAGCCAGAGCGGTGACCAGACAAGTTGGAAAGCCCAGATGGCAAAAACGATGATCACCTGCCCGGTGCGGTCAACCGAGCCGAACAGGCCAAACCCATGGCCATAAAAGATGGTTGTGGCGATGAGCGTGTGCAGCAGGTAGTTGGACAACGCCATCCGGCCGACCGCTGCCAGCGCTGCTTGTATTCTGGCCAGACCACCCCACTGGACCCACAGCATCACCAGGCCAATGTATCCGCTGCTGACCAGTAAACTGCCCCAATAGTTGAACTGGAATCCAGGGCCAAAGCGTGAAAAGGCCATATTCCAATTGTGGACAAAGTTTTGCTGAACGCCGTAGGCTGCGGCGCTCAAACCGACGGCCAAACCAACAACGGCCATCGTCGCGTAGAAGCGAGGACTGCGTTTGGCCGTGACCACACCCCATTTATACAGGGCCATACCGATCAACATCAGTCCACCGGCCCGCCAGAAGCCCCAGAAAAATAGAGCATAGGTTTGACTCTCAAGGGATTGGGGAATACGTGCCTCCATTTGGGCCAGCCAATTGCCGCGATAAGCTGCCAGTTCTTGTTGAATGGCAACGGTAGCCGGCTGCCAATCTGCCAGCATCTCGGAGTACTGTTCGGGCGGCCAACTGTCAATAGTTGCGCTGCCAATCCAAATCAATGCTGATGGCACGGATAAGCTCAACAACCCACCGACAATTAACCAAGGCGGTGACAGCCTTCGGAACCAGAACACCACCGCGGCGCACAGCGCATACAGCACCAAAATGTCACCTGACCAAAACAGGTAGGCGTGGACCAATCCAAACAAGAATAGCCAAATATTACGCCGGTAATGAATTCGCCAGGCAGATTGACCTCGTTCTTCTAACCGTCCGGTCAACAAAATTATCCCTGCCCCAAACAGCAGCGAAAAGATGGTCATAAATTTCTGGTCGGCCAAGATGTGGCTTAAGACCCACACCCAACGATTTACGCCCGTCAGGTCACCGTACGCCGTGGGATTGAAATAGGCGGCCCAAGGCATCGAAAACGATTGAATATTGATAATCAAGATACCTAACAGGGCAAAGCCGCGCAAGACGTCGATGGCCACAATTCGCTGAGAAGGTGCGACTGGGGCTGCCTGTTTAGTGTGATCAGACATATTTGGCCTCCATTTCTGTTGCTTTCGGATTGATGCCGTTAGGTCGGGGAATCACCTCTATCCCCAGATGGACCATATCCCGCATCAGTCGCTGTGGTTCGACGATATGGGCCTGTAAATGCAGCCCCGGTTTTCGGGCTGAGCCATCAAGAAGTTGCAGGAGGGTGGCGACCACGGGCACGGCGGTAAAGACATAGCCATCCGGGTGATAAAGGGTCAAATCTAACGCTTTCGCCCGACCGTCTTTCTGGCCGCGGGCCTCTATTTTCAGCATCGTGCCGTAAGGGGGACGGGAGAAAGTGTTCAAGCTCCAGCGGAAGAGCCAGGCCAACGGCCGGAGACCGCGGCGTGGCGCGAGTTTAAGCCCCAGCACCACCAGGGGTGACACCAACCAGTCGGTAAACCAGTTGAAACCGCCCACGTAAAAGCCGGTCTCCCGGATCTCTGGCACCAATTCGGGAATAACTCGCATCTCCTCCAGAAACATGGGCATCCCATATTGCCGGCCGAATTCGCGACCAAAATCCATGGTCAGCGGTTTCATCATGCTCCATAAACTTGTCTGCTGCCACCGGCCGTGATGAAAGACCAACATCTGGAAGTCCATAAATTCACCGATGAATTCGACCATGGTGGGCTGGCCCATATCCAGGTCAGACCAGTTGATCTTGATGATGCTACCCACTCTGGCACTCTCAAGCACATCGAAGCAAGGAGCGACGTAGCGAATAAGCGCCGCCGGCAAGCCGGGGTGAAAGCCGCCATCGGTGATGAAGCAGCAGCCGGCGGCCTCAATCTGGGGCGCCATCGCCTGCAGCACGGCCAATTTGTGGGTTGAATACTGCACGTCAAGATAGTCGATGCCGGCTTCAAGGGCAGCGGTCGCGACCTGCTTCACAAAGGCCGCGGTGCTGGCCGCGACGACCACAAGATCCACCTGGCTGAAGGCAGTTCGCAGACCGGCTTGATCAGACGCATCGACACACCTGTAGGCAACTCGGTGGCCCTCAAATTTAGCATTGAGGTGATCGGCCCTCTCCCTGGCTTTTTCGATAATCCGACCGGCGATGACCACTTGCGCGTCTGTTTCTTGCAGCAGGTATGCGGCTAAGGGCCGGCCCGTGTTGCCGTAACCGCCCAAGATTAAGATGCTTTTTCTGTTCATACTGCTTCTAGCCCTTACCTTACACTCAAAAATACTGTAACTTCTTCAACAAACCGCCCCGGTTCTTCAATGAAGGGAGCGTGGCCACTGTTCTCAAAGATGACCAGTTTGGAGTTGGGAATGCCGCGGGCTAATTCCTGGCTGCAAGCGAC
>JBFGLD010000969.1:0-3225 GCA_041576335.1 Anaerolineae bacterium
GGCGAGGCTATCTGGAGTTCAAATCGGTTGGGTTCGATCATTTGATATGTCCGCAACTCTGCCTCCAGGATGCAGAGAAAGTCGGTAGCCACCGTAGTCACTTCGTTTCGCTGGCAGCTATATCGGGCCGAGGTAATCGGACTAAGTTCTTCGAACCACGCGGCTGCTAACTCGGCGGGCGTGGGCGGGTTCCTTCGCTGCAGGTAGCGAGCCAAAATGGGAGCAGCCTGGCCCATGAGAAAATATTCATCAAACAAAGAATCTGCCCAATGGGGATGCAGCACGCGAAATTTTTGAAATGCTTGCTTGACAGCCAGTTCAAGCGTTAAGAGGCGTAATTTGCGCTGCAGCTTTATTTCTCGGTGCAATAGCCATCTGACGAATCTTGGAGCCGAGGCCAAGAGAGCGCTGATCATCATTTTCTACTCCTTCTGGCGGACGGGTATTATTAAAGTCGTTACTGTTGGCGAATTATTCTGTTTTTTCAAATTGAGGAGCCAGGCACGCCCACGTGCCGCTCCTTGGACCGTTCGCACATGGGCGTGCTCACTCCGCCTGATTTCGCCGACAGTATCAAAGTCTGAGCGTTAACCAAGTCGGCGGGTATTTGTTTTGCAATCATTTTTCAGGGGCAACGCTAGGCAATGACCGTCTTTGTCGCACGCTACGAGCGAATTATGCCACCGTGGATCCGCAGCGGTCGACTGGGATAATTCTATCACCCGCGCCTGAATCGTTTTCCAGGCCAAATGCTTGGCGACCGAAATACGGTGGTGCCCATCCTCCACAAAATAAACGCAGCCAATTTTATAGAGTTCTACGGGGGGAAAACCTTTCGCGGTGACGGCCAGAGCGTAGATCGTTCGCCAACGCTCTTTGCCGCTTTGATGGTTTGTCAGCGGCGCGAATTGGCGGCTAAAATCCCGACCGCGTCCCATACTCCCTGCAATTTTGTCAATACTTATATCTTGTATCCCCAAGGAGATGGTCTGGCCAAGCGGTGGAACCAAACCCAGCTGATCAAATGAGAGCAGTTCGGCTCGGCAGCCGGTGATTAAGCTGCGTATCGTTTCCCAAAAGCCTTTCATTCTTATCCGGTTATACTCAGCCTCGCTCCTAATATAAGCCATTGTCTGAATATCTCTGATCGCAAATTCCATGCTGTACCTCCACTGCATCTTCGCCGTGGTATCAGTTCGTAGTTTGCGTACGAAACGTGTGATTGGAACACTTAGACCAGGCTACGCCATCACGCTTACGCCGCCCACGAGACTATCAAAACGAATCAATAGAACTTAGAAGGTTTTACAATTCGCCTCTAAATTATCATATAAATGGTGCGGCACTGCCTGGTCGTAATTTTGAAGGGTTTGTAGCCGCCGGCCAAAAGTAATCATCAGGCTGCCAACTCGCCAACTTAGCTGCCGCCAAAGCGTTGGCCCTTCTTTTCTGCTCTTCCGTAGAAGCCGGGCCAAACGCCTTGTCTGCGCTTCTTTGAGGAACTGCTTCTGTCGTTCTTGGGCAATGATCCACAAAGTATGGTCGCTAAAGTACATTGGATTTCTCCTTTGCCACCTCGCCGGACTTACTACAGCTGGGGTGGTTCACAACGTGATTGACGGTCGACCGGCATCCTACGGGAAAAATAGTTCCATTTACCGGTTATTATTCGTCTTTCGTCTAAAGTACTAACGCTGTATTAACCCTTTGAAGAACCGCGCCTAAGACGGGTTCATTCAAAAATTGTAACCTATTATATATATTATAATGGTTACATTATAGCACATAGTATGTAACCTGTCAATAGGTTTTTGACAGTTACTACGAAATTTGGTATGGTTATTGAGAGCGAGATTGGAGAGGTGATATGAGAAAGGTTGAAATACAAATTGAAGCTCTTGAGCTAGAAGCCGGGCGGCTCTGCCTCGATTTTGCCAACACGGCCGAGTGGCACGCTAGTAACCATCCGATCGAGAGTATCAACAATTATTCTGATTTGGTAGCGTGGGCTCAACGAGTAGGGCTTATTGCAGAGCAAGAGACGCAGCGACTTTCCCGAGAAGCAGAACAGCGTCCGCTTGAGGCAGCCTCGGTTTTCGAAACGGCTATTAGCCTAAGAGATGCTATCTACCGGATTTTTTCGGCAACGGCCGGCGGTCGTTCACCGGACACTACTGACTTGGCCATCTTAAACACGGCGCTGAAAGAGGCACTTAGTCGATTACAACTTACGACCGCCGAGGACAGCATTACCTGGGAGTGGCGCACCGATGAGGTTGCGCTGGCCCAGATGCTGTGGCCGGTGGCTCGCTCGACGGCCAAGCTATTGACGTCTGAGGATTTAGCTAGGGTCAAAGAGTGTGAGGATGATCGGGGCTGCGGCTTTTTGTTTTTCGATTCCAGCCGCAACCGCCGCCGCCGCTGGTGTGATATGAAAGGCTGTGGCAATCGGGCCAAAGTTCGCCGCCACCGCCAGCGGAAACAAACTGCGGATCGGTCAAGTACCTAAATTAATTAATTTAGATAGCTTAGAAGTGACAGTTCTGAGCGGCATATATTGGCGGTCATTTGTTACAGCCCCATTTTTACTTATGACCTGCGGGTAACAGCAGCCTGGTCCAGGTCTGCCCGCCATCTTCCGTTTTGAAAAGGCTGCTGTACCCGCCACATTGATCGCTGCAGGTGTATTCACGGGTATGTGCCCAACCAAAGGTGGCGGTGACCAAATTCATGTCCACGATGTTGGCGGGAAAGGTCGGGGTTAGCGCGGGATCGGCTACAATCCAATGCTGAGAATCGCTGATATGAATCGGCAAACGTGAACCCAGAGCCAAGTTCTGCCCCACAGTCGCTCTATCAGCCAACTGCCAAGATCGGCCTTCGTCGTGGGTCACATAAAACTCGAACTGCGTTTGCTGCGGCCGCGCGATAGTTACAACCATCGCGCCCTGTTGAGGATTTTCAAAGGCCGGTAGTCCGTAAGCTGCGTAGCCTCCGGCAGGTAGTTGGGACGCGATCGTTTGGGCCAGCCATGTTTGCCCCCCATCCCGGGTTACATAAAGTTCGCTTTTTGTTGGGCCACCGGCTGTCCAGCCGACTGCATCGCCGACAAAACGCACCGGCTCGCCCAGCGGGATGGTTAATTGGCTCCAGGAGAGACCGCCGTCCCGGGTTTTGAAAAGAAGCCCTTGACTAAAATTAGGGCTGGTTGCCAGCTTAATAACC
>JBFGLD010000970.1:0-3221 GCA_041576335.1 Anaerolineae bacterium
AGCAGCCCGCCAAGGATCAGCGAAATTGGGTCCATTCGCGGCCCCTATACGCTCGCGCGTCCCGGCGCCAGCACTTTAGAATTACCGGTTCGGCCGCCTCGGGCCGAAGACGAGCAGCTCCGGCCCTTTGAAGAACCGGAAAGCGCCCCGCGTTTAGAATACACCGAACTGCGGCCGGCTCGCTTCCGGCGCAGCCTGGAACGCGATTTAACGACCAATGAAACGGTGTATACCACCGTCAGCGATGGCGGCGGTGAATTTGACGTAAGTTTGGGGCATGTAAACGCAATTGACCTAAAAATAGGACAGTCTTTTTTAAAGCGCTTTCGTATCGGCGAAACAGATCCTTTATCGGCTCAGGCCGAAATCATTCAAAAAACCGAGCTCAGTCGCGATCAGTGGTTGACCAAGATCGAGACACACACTCGATTTTGGTCGACGCGAGAAACGTTTGAACTGGAAACAGACCTCCAGGCATACGAAGGTGAAGAGCAAGTTTTCGCTGGAAACTGGAAATGTTCTGTGCCGCGTGATATGATTTAAATTGGGAGTTTTGAAAGTCTACTGATAAATGTTTGTCATCGTTGCTATCGTTGCCTTAATGATATTTTTTAATGCATTCTATGTGGCTGCGGAATTTGCCACGGTGAGTGCTCGTAAAACGCGGATCAGCCAGTGGGCCGGCTCGGGCAATCGCCTGGCCCGGTTACTGGAGCCGATCGTAAATGATCCCAAAGCCCTTGACACCTACATTGCTGCTTGCCAAGTGGGGATTACCCTCTCCTCGTTAGTGCTGGGTGCTTACGGTCAAAATTGGATCGCCGTCGCCTTGGCCCCGCTTCTGGTAACCCTGGGCGATTTGGCAGCGCCGGCTGCTTTATCTATCTCGGTTACAACCGTACTTATTATCCTGACAACTCTGCAAGTGGTCCTGGGAGAACTGCTGCCCAAATCGGTGGCTATCCAATACCCCGAAAAACTGGCGCTGGCTGTGATTTTTCCCATGAAATGGTCTTTGGCCCTGTTTAGGCCCCTTATTTGGCTCTTAAATGGCAGCAGCGATCTCATCCTCAAACTGATCGGTTTTGAGGCCGGTCAGGAGCATACGCATCTTCATTCGCCGGAGGAAATTGAGCTATTAGTTGCCGAAAGTTACGAAGGTGGCGTGCTTGATGACACAGAGCAGCAAATGTTGCGGAATGCTTTGCGTTTGCGCCAATTGGTTGCCCGCCAGGTCATGGTTCCGCGCACCCGGCTGGTGGCAGCCCCCCTCGAAAGCACAGTCGATGAATTAGTTCAGCTTGCCAATGAGACCGGCGTAACTCGACTGCCGCTTTACCAGTCAACCATTGATAACATGGAAGGCTTTGTTCATCTAAAAGATCTGTTTAGCTTGCGTTTGCGGGGCCAGCAGAGTCTGGCCGAAGCTGTGCGAGAGCTGCTTTTTCTACCAGAGGCGATGCCGATTGCCGACATTTGGCTCAAGCTCAAAAGTAGCCACCAATATATGGCTATCGTGCTGGATGAGTATGGCGGGACGGCCGGTCTTATAACCGTCGAAGATTTGATTGAGGAAATTTTTGGTGAATTTCAAGATGAATTTGACGATGAAGTTCCCCTGACTTTTGCCGACAAACAAGGTCGGCTTCACCTACGAGGGGATCTTTTGGTCACGGATGTTAACGAGTATCTCGATTTGGCCTTGCCCGAAGACACAGCCGACACGCTGGGTGGTCTGGTTTTTAGTTCTTTGGGGCAGCTGCCGGCGGTGGGTGATGAGGTCAAGCTGGGAACACCCGGCACTGTCGTTCGGGTAGAGGCGATGAAAAGGCACCGCATCTCCGAAGTTTCAATACTCATGCCAACGGATACGGTGCCTCGCATCAGCGAATGGGGGTTAGGCTCCGGATGACCAAGTTATTTTTAGCGATCCTCAGCTTGCCTGTTCCCATATTATTGGTGATAGCCGGGCTTAGCGAGGCGGAGCTACCCGGTTTGGGCAGCTTTTTCATACCGCTGGTGCTGATAACCCTTCTTATCATCGTCAACGGATTCTTTGTAATGGCTGAGTTTGCCTTAATGGGCGTGCGTCCCAGCCATATGGAATATCTGGCTAACGAGGGGCATCGACTGGCCAAAATCGTTTTGCCCGTACTGCGCACTCCGGAGCGACAGAATCATTTCTTTGCCACCGCTCAGCTGGGGATTACGCTGGCTTCGCTGGGGCTGGGCATGTATGGCGAACCACAACTTTCCCAATTCATTGAGCCCTATCTGGCCGCATTAGTCGGGATGAGCCCGCACGATGCCCTAATTACCAGTATTGGTTCGATCATTGCCGTCAGTTTGCTCACCTATCTGCACATTGTTTGCGGCGAAATGCTGCCCAAGTCTATTGCCCTGACAACGCCAAAGAGGGCCATGTTTGCGGTGACTCACCCGATGCACTGGCTGCAGGTCGTTTTTTCTATACCCGTTTTTTTGCTTAACGGTATCGGGACACTTCTACTCCGCCTATTTCGCGTGCCTCCGGCCGAAAGTCACGCCCGTCTCCACTCGCCGGAAGAAATAGAACTTATCGTTTCCGACAGCGTTGAGGGCGGTCTCCTGAGCGATGACGAAATGAGAATTATCCGTAATATCTTTGATTTTGGGGATCGCCAGGTGTATCAGGTGATGACTCCTCGTCCCAGAATCGAGGCGATAGCCGACGAAATGCCGCTGCCCGAGCTGCTCAGCCAGATTGCTCAGAGCGGCCATAGCCGCTTCCCCGTCTATAAAGAAGACCTTGATAACATTATTGGCGTGCTCCACATCAAGGATTTGGTGCGCTACCAGCTAAAAATGAAGAACCAGCTTGATTTGCGGCTTTTGCTTCGCCCGATGCCCGTCGTCCCGGAGCATTATCCTGTGGAAAAGTTGCTGATCACCTTAAAACGCCAACGTATTCATATGGCCCTTGTTTTGGATGAATTTGGAGGAACAGCCGGTATTGTGACGTTGGAGGATTTGGTAGAGGAAGTGGTTGGCGAAGTTCGAGACGAGTTTGACCAAGAGATTGAGCCAATTATCCAATTGGCTCCCGGTCTAATTGAGGTCGCCGGTGATTATCTGATCGATGACCTGAAGACGCTGGTAGATTTGGGGCCTGAGAAAGATTTACCCGATGTCGAGACGGTTGGGGGTCTGCTTATGACTGAACTTGGTGAGATACCAAAAAT
>JBFGLD010000971.1:0-3218 GCA_041576335.1 Anaerolineae bacterium
CCCTCACCCCCGGCCCAACCGATATCCCAACAATTACACTAATCCCTAGCCATACCCCTATTCGTGCTACCAATGTACCGGTCCCTACCTCAAGCCCAACGCCGGAGTATGATTACATTGGTACGGTTCGCCAACTGACTCCTTGCGAAAACGAAGGCAAGCATCATATATTCGCCTACGTTCGTGACCAGAACGGCAACGGCATACCGGGGGTCAAACTACGGGTATTCTGGCAAGGTGGAAATGGTGGCGAAGCTAGTATCGTTACCGGCACTAAAATGGAAGATCCGGGTCTGACTGACTTTGCTATGTTTAAGGGCAGTTATTTTATTGAGGTTATGGAAGGTTTAAGCCAAGTTCTTGGGCCGATAAGCCCGGATATCGTGGGGAATGAGGTGTGCCCGGAAAGCGGTAATAGTCAGGCAAATTCTCTCTTCCACTACTCCTTTGAAGTAATCTTTACCAAAGTGCGTTAAGAGGTGGAGTGATGCCGACCTGGACACGCTGGCAAAAAGCTGCATTTTTAGGCTATCTTCTCTTACTTAATTGTGTCGTCCTGGGTACCTTGGCCGTTGTCGCTTTTGATAATGTCAATCCATTTTTTTTGCGAGCCACCGGTCCTGTCGGCTTAACCGGCCCAATTGAAGTATCTCTGCCCGTAGGTACTCCAACCGCAGTACCCGGCCTTCCATCCGCGACCTCCCCGCCTAGACTTCAAAAACGGGCTGGGCAGAATACTTTGCGTGATGAGTTCCCGGCTGCTAACTTCACCCCTGTGCCGCCCATAAGCATTCCGCCGGTATCCAAACCGGATGAGACTATGTCTTCCCCCACCCAGCCGGCTGCGACACTGAGATTCGAACAAGAGCGGGGCACGCTTGTCGCTGCTGCTTTTGAGCCGACCGCAACCGAACCCGCGACTGCCACACCCTCCCCAACTTCGACTCATACCCCGCCGCCCACGACGACGCCAACTCCCACCTCAACCCGCACGCCGACTGCCACAGCTTCGGCGACACATACGCCGCAACCCACGGCGACTTCAACCTTAACCCCAACGCCTAGCCCTACTTCGACGGCGACACCGACCCCAACCTATACCCCTACGCCTCAGCCAACAAACACCGCCACCCCGACGGCTACTCTGACTCATACCCCGCGGCCCTCGGCCAGTCCAACTCAAACTACCACGGCAACTCCTAGCCCAACCTACACCCCGTGGCCCTCCCTCACCTCTACACCTACCTCCAAGCCGTCCGCAACTTCCACTCAAACCCCAACACCTACTGCTAAAATAAAACTCGCCGCAAACGGCCAAGCGGCCGAATTCCTGCCCACTAGGCCGACTTTGCCTCCACAGACCCCTGGCCCGGCCGATCGCCTAGCCAGGTTGCCTCGACGCGACAACACGCCTGTCCCTGTCGCCGTCCAACCGTTGGATAACCGAGATTCTGCCATCAATATTGTCTCGCCTGCTAGTCTGGCCGAACCCGAAAATAGCTCTGATTGGGCCGAAGCTGCTCCTCAAAACAGCAGCAGTATCCGCTTAAATTGGACGCCCACGGAGGATGCTTCGATTAATTATCAAGTTTACAGTGACATGGGGCAGGGTTATGGCGTTTATGTACTCAAAGCTATCACCACAAGGTCTACATTCGTCGACGAAATGTTACAGCCGGGGACGGATTATCGTTACCGTATCACTCGAGTAGCCGCAGCCCTAGAGAGCCTGCTAGGACAAGCCGGGGCGACGACGGCTAAGGACGGTAGGGCAGTCAGCCCTGATCCGGCTCGCGCCCTGCCTTTGTCTGCGCTAAACGTGAGGCCAGCGCCGACAGCGTTGCCCCCAGATACGATCCTGCTGGGACTGCTGAGCGACAATCGATTTACCGACAATTTCGATATGCTGACCATTGCAGGCGAGGTGCGCAACGACTCTAACCTGGATGTAGGACAGAGTGAAATTACGATCACCTTTTATGACGCGGCCGGAACGGTTATTGGCACAGCTAACGGAGAAACAATGCTCGAAGTAATTCCGCCTGGCGAAACCTCACCTTTTCTGATACATTTGCCCCGGCCCGCAGGAATAGCCTCACACAGCTTGCGAGCCGTCGCTCGGCCGGTCACGCCCAGGCTTGACCCTCAACTTTCCATTGTAGAGGTCAGACGATTCGAGGATGAGGCCGGATTCTTTCATATTAAAGGTACTGTAAAAAATGTGGGCAACTTGCCTTCCAATCGTACCAAGGTCGCGGCCGTGATTTATGGACGTGACGGCCGTGTGATCAATGTTGGCTTTACCCATGTTGCGCCTCCCAATTTGCGCCCCGGTGAACAGGCCTCTTATGATGTTATCTTTACCTTCTACCCAAGATATTTCGCCCAAACTGTAATTCCGTTCGAAGAGTAGTGTTCGGAGTGATAAGGCCCAGGCTGCAGATATTTGCCGGACTGGTCCTGTCTTCAAGCGGCCCCGAGAGAGGATTGATGCTTAGCAGCAATTTTAGGTCGCGGAGGTCTCCAAGGCCCGGGCGGTCTTTACGGCCTAAGTGACACCATGAAATAGAATGTTGCCGCAAAAGAAAAACCCCACCAATCGGTGGGGTTTTCGAAAAAAATAAAAGAAATTGAAGAGCTAAAAGATAAATAAGAATAACAAAATTAGAGGTTCGTAACGATGTTGCTGAAGACGTTTCCTACAACCGGGCCAAGCACGAGCAGAATGGCGATGACCACGATGGCGACAAGCACCAGGATCAAAGCGTATTCAACTAAACCTTGACCTTCTTCACGCGGTAAAAATAACATTGTGAAATGCACTCCTTTCTTTTAGAATCTTGATAAATTACTAACTGACCTGCCTTAAAATACAATAGCGAAATAGGGCGTTTGTATCAATGGGATAACGGTACCAAGAATTATGAATATACAATTCGACTGTTAATTATCGTAACTGACGCCTATTTTAGCAGAACTGTGCGTTTGAGTAAATAATACCTTTGTTCAATTTTTATTGGAATTGCATCATTCCGGCAATATTTTCGAAAAATATGTTTGTCTCAAACCTCACCCTACGGATTTTACAAAGTACGCCGGAACGTCAGACTTTATCATGTTACCAGTATACCGCCAGAGGGTTTTTTATCAAAATTGTGATGGTCAATTAAGCCCGGAATTGGAATTGGTTCGAGCGGCAGTAGTATGGTCGCAGTCAG
>JBFGLD010000972.1:0-3210 GCA_041576335.1 Anaerolineae bacterium
CTTGGCCAACGTAGTTTTGGCTGCCTCTGAGGGCGCTAAAGAGTCATCTTGCCACTGTAACTCGGCCTCAAGCCGGCTAATCTCCCCCTCTTTGGCCTCGACAATCGGCCGCACTTCGATTTCAACTGAAAAGACACCCTGGGCATCGGTTTTGGTCCTTTCACTTCGCAGCCGGCGGTCGCCCGGCAGCAGCCAGCGCAGCTGAACATTTGTGTTGGGCCGCAGCTCAAAACCTGCCACCGTTATGACCTTACCCGGCTCGGTACAGAGTTCACTGGGTACGATCCTGGGCCCACTGTCGGAAATCTCGGCATTGTCGCCGGAGCCGCAGGGAACGGGATAGTTGATGACGTAGTTTTGAGTCTGCTCGCCGCGGGCTATGAGGTCAGGGGTTAAAAAGTCGGTAATAATCGGGACTGCTTTGGGAAAATCGGTAATCAGGCGCGGCAGATCCAGCTCGGTAACCTGAACGCTATAGGCGTAGGCTACTAAAATGACGGCAGCGATCAGCGCGTTTCGGCCGTAGCGCAGCGCAACCGGGGTTTCTTTCTTGTCGTCATTCATAACCGACCTCACACCAGCCGCTCGCGCGCTTTGGCGCTGACATAGTCGAGCACGGCTACAATGATCATAATTGACCAAAAGGCAGCGCCGATGGCCTGCCATTGGCTCAGTCGCTGCCACTGCACAATCAAGAACCCAATCCCACCGCCGCCGACGAAGCCGAGGATGGTTGACATACGTACGTTGATGTCCCAGCGATAGATAGTAAAAGCTAAAAAGGGCGGTACGACCTGGGGCAGCACGGCATAGAGCACCATTTGTCCCCAGTTGGCACCGGTTGCCCGCACAGCCTCAATTGGGCCAAAATCGATGTTCTCCACCTGTTCCGAATACAGCTTACCCAATGCCGCAATCGAGTGGATCGTGAGCGCCATCACCCCGGCAAACGGGCCCAGGCCAACCCAAACTACAAAAACAATGGCAATAATTAAGGACTCGATCGAGCGGACGACGTTAAGGATGGTGCGAACCACGTAATAAACGGCATAAGTCACCGGATTGCCGCTCATCAAATTGCGGGCGGCCACAAAGCTAAGCGGCACGGCAAAAACAACGGCAAAGGTGGTCGCCAGCAGGGCAATGCCGATGGTTTCGGCCATCTTGGCCAGCACCAACCGCCCATTTGGGCTCAGCTGCCAGCCCCCCACAATCTGGGTTTGATTGATTTGTACCGCGTGGGGCTGCGGGTCGCCCGTGTCGCTGCTCAACGGGATGGCCAGCGGAACAGTAATTTCAGCCGAGAAGCTGCCCTGGTCATCGCTGGTCACGACGACCTGCCGGCCTGCCTGGGTCAAACGCTGTTCCTGGCCAATGGGATTTGCCCACCACAGTTCCGTCTCTTGATTGGGCCAAAAGCCACTGCCTTCAATTTGCAGGGTATCACCCACCTCGCCACACGAGCTTGACAGCGCAATCGTGGCCCCGCTTCTCAGAGTGACCAGGCCGGATGGAGGGTTGGCCGAGCAGTGAACTTCAAAAGCAGCCCGCTCTTTGCGAGAATCAGTCTCGCGCTCGACAAAGTCGGGCGACAACATGCCCTGCACGATGGGCGCGGCGCGGTTAGCCTGCCGCAATAACCGGTTAGGATCAATTCCCGTAACGATCCAGCCCGATACGTAGACCACGACCAGCGTGGCCAGCACCGGCGGTAATAACGAGAGGGTTATGCCCTGCGACTGGCTGTAGGCATCCCAGCCGTTCCACAGCCAAACAAAAGCGACTAAGCTGTATAAGCCGAACAGGTTTTGCCACTGAATAATGGCGATCGAAACCACGACCGACAGGAAAATGGCTAAGCCGCGCCAGGTCGCCCCGGACAATATCTGGCCCAGGCCGGGAACCAGCAGCGACACCCCTCCCGCCAGCCAGGGCTGGTCCTTTAGCCAGATACGCTTATCAGAAACAGCGTGATTTGGAGTAGACATGCGTCAGGTGCCTGGCCCGGTCAATTGATCTCAACCTCGACCGCATCTTCACCGTAAATTTCTCTAAATCGATCGTTGTCAATATCGCGGGGCGAGCCATCAAACATCATGATCCCATCCTTTAAGGCAATAATCCGGGTCGCGTATGTCCGGGCCAGGCTCAAGAAATGCAGGCTGCAGAGCACGGTTACCCCCCAGTCGCGATTGATTTGCTCAATGTAGTTCAAGACAGAATGTGAGGTGGCCGGATCGAGGGACGAAACCGGCTCATCGGCCAGCAGCAATTTCGGCTCCTGCATCAGGGCCCGGGCAATGCCCACCCGCTGCTGCTGTCCCCCTGACAGGGCATCGGCCCGGTTGTTGGCCTTTTCTAAGATGCCAACCGTTTGCAGCGCCTGGCGGGCCCGTTCCCGCTCCTCCTTTGGAAAGACTCCAAACAGGCTGAGCCAGGGATTAACGTAGCCCAGGCGGCCGGTTAAGACGTTGCGCATGACGCTCGACCGTTTGACCAGGTTGAACTGTTGAAAGATCATGCCGATGTCGCGCCGGATCGAGCGTAGTTGGGCCGGCGGGGCGGCGGTAATATCAACCCCATCAAGAATGATCTGGCCGGACGTGGGTTCGATCAGGCGATTGATGCAGCGCAGCAACGTGCTCTTACCCGAGCCGCTCAAACCGATAATGACCAAGAACTCGCCATCCTGTACGGTAAAGGAAACCTTGTTTAAGGCTCGCGTCCCGTCATCGTAAACTTTGCTTAAATTCTTTATTTCGAGCATGTTTCGGCTTAACTGTGATTAACATATCTTATCAAAAAATAGAGGAGAGAAGGTAAGCTTCTCTCCTCTACTATGACCATAACTCAATCAACGTGTCGCTACTCTTGGAAATCTTCGACGCTGTAACCCGAAGCATCCAGATCAACCCGGAAGGCATCGTAGAAGGAGTCGTCGACAGGTTCCAGGCCGGCAATCTCGTACAGCTCTTCGAGAGCCTGCTGGCCTTCTTCGGTTTGAGTGATTTCGAGCAGAGCACTTACAACATTTTCGCGGACGTCGGCCGGTACGTCAGGAGCGAAGCTGACGGTGTCGTTCGGAATGTCGGCCGACTCGGTGATAACCACGACCACATCCTTGACGTCAGGAATATCATCTTCCACGCTTCCGCGCGCATCGACAAACGTAGCCCCGGCATCACACTCGCCGTTGTAAACGGCGGTAAC
>JBFGLD010000973.1:0-3202 GCA_041576335.1 Anaerolineae bacterium
GAGCTCCTGTCGGAGCGGCTGGGTATCCCGGTTGTCTCGACCGTGGCTACGCGTGGCGTCGGGTTGGATGACCTGGCCAAACATCTGAACGCCGCTCGCCCGGCCACGTACGCCCTCCGGTACGATGCCGCCATCGAAGCGGCCATTACCTGTATGGCCGACCATCTGCCGCCAACAGCGCTAGGTACGCGTGCCCTGGCCCTCATGCTCCTGGCCGGGGCTGACGAACAGTTGACCCGCCTGGTAACCTGTGACGCTGACCGGGCTGCGATCCGGGCCATTCGCCAAGAGACGGAACAGCGGCTGGGTCAGCCACTGGCCTATGCAATCAACTGCCAACGCTTAAGCGCCGTTGATACTATCTTAGAAGCGGTTGTTGAGCAGCGGCCGGTACGCCAACTGTTCACTAAAAGGCTGGGACATTGGATGACTCATCCCATCGCCGGCTGGCCCATCCTGGCCGCGGTGCTTTACCTGGTCTACCTGTTTGTGGGCGTATTGGGTGCCGGCATCCTGGTCGATCTGTTAGAGACGCGCCTATTTGGCGAGATCGTCAACCCGGTGGCAACTCAAATTGTCGAAGCGCTCATCCCGTTTGGCCTCGCCCAAGAGTTCCTGGTGGGCGAGTATGGTTTGATTACGATGGCCCTGACCTACAGCCTGGCCATTGTGCTGCCCATCGTCACAACTTTCTTTTTGGTATTTAGCTTGCTCGAAGATTCAGGCTATTTACCGCGCCTGGCGGTGATGTTAAACCGAGCCTTTCGGTTGATGGGCTTAAACGGTAAAGCGGTTCTGCCGATGATCCTGGGCCTGGGCTGCGTTACCATGGCCACGATGACCACCCGCATCTTGGAAACACGTAAGGAGCGGCTCCAGGTAACCTTACTGTTGGCCCTGGGCGTACCCTGTTCGGCCCAACTGGGGGTCATTTTAGGCATGGTTACCGGCATGGGCGCGACCGCAATTATCATTTGGGCAAGTGTGGTCGTCACTACCCTGCTGGCCGTGGGTTACCTGGCCGCTCAGGTCATCCCCGGCCAGGAATCTGAATTTATTCTCGAATTGCCTCCGGTTCGAGTACCGTCGCTTAGTGGGATCATTATCAAGACATTGGCCCGTCTGGAGTGGTATCTTAAGGAAGTGATTCCGGTTTTTATGGCGGGTACGATGGCCTTATTTGTCTTGGATAAATTAAGTCTGCTGACCGCAATTGAGCGCCTGCTATCACCGATTATTGTAAGCTGGCTGAACCTACCGCCCCAGGTGACGGGCGTTTTTTTGGTCGGCTTTCTCCGCCGTGACTATGGCGC
The DNA here is from genome assembly GCA_041576335.1 of Anaerolineae bacterium. Taxonomy (GTDB): domain Bacteria; phylum Chloroflexota; class Anaerolineae; order 4572-78; family J111; genus JANQQF01. The sequence goes on from JBFGLD010000973.1 coordinate 1,314, forward strand.
CACCGGGCTTTTCGCCCTGGCCCGCCAGGGCACCCTAAGCCCGCTGCAGATCCTGGTTAGCCTGGTCGTGATCACCCTGTTTGTGCCGTGCATCGCCAACTTATTGATGATCGTCAAAGAGTATGGTTTCCGCACTGCCGCAGCCGTAGCTGCCTTTGTCTTCCCGTTTGCCTTCGCCGTCGGCGGCTTATTGAACTTGGTCTTGGCAAATTTGAATATTTTGGTGCGCTAGACATTGGAGTGAAATGAGATGCGCTGTCAACTATGCGGATACGAGTTTGATGCCGGCCATATGGCCTGCCACACAGCGTGCCCGATGGGCAGCCACTGCAGCCTTATCTGCTGCCCCAACTGCGGCTATCAGGTCGTGGACGAGACTAAGAGTACATTAGCCAGACTATTCCGCCGGCTGTGGCCACCGTCGATCAAAGAGCTGCCACCTCAGCCACGACGGCCGGGTCTAAAACAAACCGGGCAGCCGGCGGTACCGCTCACTCATATTCCCACGGGCCGGGAGGTCGAGATCCAGGGCTTAGGGAACATATCCGCCGGCCGCCTGGCCAAACTAAGTGTTTTTGGCCTGACCCCGGGAGGCCGGGTCGAGATTCTCCAGCGCCGGCCGGCGCCGGTCATCCGCATCGGCGAAACCGAACTGGCCCTGGCCGAAGAGATTTTGGAGCAGATTTGGGTACATCCGTGAACAAGATTTGCCTTGTCGGGTGAGAAACCACAACGGATCGAGATTTGGCGGGGAGCACGTTGTTCCCACCTTTTTTGTTCTTTCAATCTTAGCCGGTTATTCAAACGTAAGTGTCCAGCACTTATCGACCGGTATTGTGGATATGCTTTTCCCCCAAATAATTCAAATGCACTATAAAAAATGAGCTAATTGCATCTGTTGCGGGCATAGAATTTAGGTTATATTGGTCATGTAAACGCCCAAAACGCCTAATACGCTCAAAACACTCAAAAGATGCGCACGTAAATCCAAGAACAGACTCCGTTTCTGAAAGGTGGGTAGGGATGTGTGCGATTTTTGTTTGTGAGAAGTGGAACGGCTGAGGTGGGTGTTTCAACCATTCGCGGCGCTTGACGTAGAAGACAGAGATGGGGGGATGACGGATGAAACAAATCAAAGAGGACAGCCATCGTCATTTGACACGGGCGGAGGTTGCCCAAATTTTTCAAGTGTCTCCCAACACGATCACCCGTTGGGCTGAGGCCGGTAAGCTGCCGGTGGTTAAAACGTTGGGAGGACATCGTCGTTATGAGGCCAAGGCTGTTTTGGAACTAGCTCAGCGTCTTACCCATGTTGTGCTCGATAACACAGAGGTACACATCGAAAAGGAGATAAATATGAAAAAAACAGTCATTGAACTTCCGGCAATGTATGGTGACCACCACGTACTTGAGGTGCGCCGTATTCTACTTGAGATGTTTGGCGTCGAAGAGGTCAATGCCAGCAGTTGCTTTCGAACGGTTGAAACTACTTTCGATCCATCGAAGACGAGCGCTTCTGCTATCCGCCGGAAACTTGAAGAAGCCGGTTACACCGAAGAATTGACGGTCCCAGTCGAAACAACCAGGCCCGCCACCCAGACAAATAGCAAAGAGAAAACCTTTTTCCGTCACACGACGGCCTTCGAGCAAGCTAAACACGTAGTCAGCTTCGTCCAAGATGTCAACTACACCGGGCGTCCGCTGTGGCCCTGCCCCGGCCTGGGTCTGATCAAGGAGACCGAGTTCAACGCAGCGCTTCAGAGGGAGGCATCCGATGGCTAAAAAACAACGAACTGTCGAACAACGGTCGGCCGATCCGGCAGCCCAACAGATGCTAATTCGAGCCGACGAGTTAGGTTTGGGCACGGCCTTTCACCGAGCCGATGACA
>JBFGLD010000974.1:0-3202 GCA_041576335.1 Anaerolineae bacterium
GCTCACCGCGGGGGCTTTCATAACGATGGTTATTCCCCTGATCGTCTTTTTCTCGCTGCAGCGCTTTTTTGTACGTGGTTTGTTGGCCGGCTCGGTCAAGGGCTAGGCTGATCAGCTGCATAAGCAGCGGGCTGTACGATAGCCGGCAACGGGACACTATTGCCTTGGCCCAACTGGTTTAGAAGGTCATGTCGGGTCGATTAAGTTGGTTTGGTTTGCATAAGGTCAGTCTGTAGTTCCGAATGCGCCAACAAAGATTATCTTCGTCTTGGGTGAGGATGTAAAGCAACGACCAGGGGGGAGTCCACTATCTCCCTGGTCGTTTTATTGAAAGGCGATAATGCCGGTTAGAATACTTACCAAAGGACAAAAGGCGCAGGAAGCCTTCGCCGAAGGCGTATCGGACGAAGGTAAAGGATTAATATGTCCAAGCGCATTGCCCTTATCATTGGCAATAACACCTATCAAGATATAAAGCTCTCTCGACTCAATACGCCGGACGTCGGCGATTGTGTTCATGAGTTGGCCTTCGTGTTACAGGATCCGGCGATTGGCAATTTCGACCTGGTAGAGACGATCATAAATCAACCTTCCCACGAAATTCGGCCGCAGATCAGCGATCTGTTCCATTGGAAAAAGAAAAATGATATGTTGCTGTTGTATGTCGTGGGACACGCTGTGCTGGATGAGGCAGGTCAGCTCTATCTGGCCACAGCAGACACTGTAACTGACTCTCTAGAGGAAACAGCCGTTTCGGCTGCCTACATCAATGTGTGCATGGACCGTAGCTTTTCGCGACAACAAATCCTTATCCTTGACTGCTTCCACAGTACACCCCTGGTTCCAGGCGCCAAGCATGGGCTTGATGCCAGCGTGGGCACAGCCGCGGCCTTTAGAGGCAAAGGTTATGGGCGACTTGTAGTAGCTGCTTCCGATGAGATCCAATACATTCTGGAGACGGATAAGGTGATCGGGAATGCCACAGAGTCGGTTTTCACCCAGTACCTAATCCAGGGTTTGCGGACGGGTATGGCCGATACTGACGAGGACGGACAGATTGGCATTAATGAATTATTTGAATACGTTTATCGTCAAGTTGACCGACACACGGTCAGCCAAAAGCCGTGCATGTGGCCTTACAATGAACATGATAAATTTATTATTGCCCTCAACCCGAAGAAAGTCGAGCCGGAGCCTCCGATAAAATGGGACTTGATTTTTGGGGCAATCATGGCCCCCACCGCCACCCTTGTTATTGGTATTACCGCTGATTTGGGCGCTTCAGTCGGTATGGCCGGGCTGTTTTTGCTTCTTTACACTGTGCTTTATATGGTTCTGGACTAAGCAGGGGTAGAATGACTGATTCAACGCCTGATGAACAGAAGCCCTCAATTGAATGGACTCTGTGGTTCCAATGGGTGCTGGCCACTACAGTCGGCTGGGCCATCGGTTGGGCTCTGGTCGGCGAGATTGGGGTTGGCGCGGTGGTGGGCATCGCCCAATGGCTTGTCCTGCGACAACTGCTTCAGCAGGCTGGCTGGTGGATATGGGCCAGTACAGTCGGTTGGGCCATCGGCTGGGCTATGATTGTAACCGGGGTTATCGTCCCTCCTAACATCGGAGTCGTAGCCTCGGTCGTGGCTGGGCTCGTGCTGGGCGCCCTGCTTGGTGTCGCGCAATGGTTTTACCTACGACGACAGGTCTATCAGGCTGGCTGGTGGGTATTAGCCAGCAGCGTGGGCTGGGGTATTGGCTTAACCGGCATCATTGGCGGAACGGTGACCGGAGCCATTGCTGGGGTCGTGACGGGGTTTATGTTAGATTGGCTGCTGCGTAATCCTCGTTCAGAACGGGAGGAATAGAGAGGCTGATCGGGCCTGCACCGTGCAGGCTGGCGAACGAATCGCTGGCAATACCGAGTTCTGGGGCTTTGTCTGGCAAGGCCTCGGCTATAAAGGTTGACCTGTGACGCCCTGGAGTGGCAGGCGTCGCACGGGGGCGGTCACATCATCGAGGCGGATGGGACAATCAACGTCGACAATCCCGGTTGATGAATAGACTGGAGGGTTTTCCAGAAAAGCTTTAATAATAGACATCATATTTATTATTCTTACAGTTCATAAGAAAGATGTCAGTAGTAATTCTAACATCTTTGTCTAAATAAGGGAAAGTAGATTTATGGCTGACCAAGCCCGGTGGTGGCAAACAGGTATAATTTACCAGATTTATCCCCGTTCTTTTCAGGATAGCAATGGTGACGGTATTGGGGACTTGCAGGGCATCATCGAGCGACTGGATTATGTCAAAAGCCTCAACGTCGATGCCATCTGGCTGTCGCCCATTTACCCGTCGCCCATGCACGATTTTGGCTATGATGTGTCCAACTACGTCGATATTCATGCCATGTTTGGCACGATGGCCGATTTTGATCGCCTGCTGGCCGAAGTCCATCGACGTGGGCTAAAACTCATGCTCGATCTGGTTCCCAATCACACCTCCGACGAGCATGCCTGGTTTGTCGAAAGCCGCAGCAGCCGGGATAATCCGAAGCGGGATTGGTACATCTGGCGCGATCCGGCCCCGGATGGCGGGCCGCCCAATAATTGGCTCAGCCTATTTGGCGGGCCGGCCTGGACCTTTGACGAGCACAGCGGACAATATTATCTGCATCAGTTTGTGGCCCAGCAGCCGGAACTCAACTATCATAACCCCGAAGTCGTGGCGGCTATGTTGGACGTAATGCGTTTTTGGTTGGACAAAGGGGTTGCCGGTTTTCGGGTCGACGTCATTCAGTTCATGTGGAAGGATGAAGAATTTCGAGACAATCCCAAGAACCCAAATTGGGACGGCAGGCTGCCATATCTTCAATTTCTGCCCACCTACACCCAAAATCTTCCCGGTGTCCATGACATCATCCGGCAAATGCGGACGGTGATAGACCGGTATGACGAACGCATGATGGTTGGCGAGACTTATCTGCCAAGTGAAGAATTGGTGAAATATTACGGCAAAAATCACGACGAGTGCCAGCTACCCTTTAATTTTCAACTCATCGTGACGGAGAGCTTTGAACCTCGCCCGTGGAACGCTCAAGAAATTCGCCAGACCGTTGAAACCTACGAGGCAGCTCTACCGGAGGACGGTTGGCCCAACTGGGTCCTCGGCAATCACGATCAGCATCGAGTGGCCAGCCGGGTAGGCC
>JBFGLD010000975.1:0-3198 GCA_041576335.1 Anaerolineae bacterium
CAACCCAAAAATGGGCCAGATTAGACAATCTACTTTTATTTTCGCTAAACACAAGTTACAATATATTGATATTGGTGGTTTACTGATCGTGGCTAAATGAATTTAATCCGATCTTGTTGCTTCGTAATCTTCGTTCTCTGTTCGCTGGCCTTCGTGCCTGCTCGCGCTGAGACTCAAGAAAACCTGACGCTCGAGGTTAAGGTTGGATTTGATGCTTTCTACAAAGTAGACAACATTTGGGTACCCGCTCAAGTAATGGTGGCCAACCAGGGACCGGATTTGCGGGCTGAACTCCGAGTCCGAGATGAATACTACCAGACTGACGCCCTGTATCGCTATCCAATTGACCTTCCCAGCCAATCACGCAAGCAGTTTGCGATCGACATTCCCTTGCGCAGTCAGCGCCTCGAGCTTGAATTGGTCGATGATCACGGCGATCGCCTATTATCAAAACAGATCAACCTCGAACCGCTCAACGATTCCAGTTTTTTAGTGGGGGTTATCGCCAGCGATCCCTCGCTGCTTAACGCCTTAGCCGGGCTGAGCACCTCTAGCGGCGACCGTGTTGCGGTGGCTCATCTCGAATTGGAGGACCTCCCCACCACGCCTCAGGCCTGGGCGGCTCTTGATATGCTGGTCTTTAACGATGTTGACACCATGCAGCTGAGTTCGGCACAGCAAGCTGCCCTGGTTCGTTGGGTCAACTTAGGCGGTCGTCTGGTAATTGGGGGTGGCCCGAAGGCCGCCCAAACGATCGCGGGATTGCAGGCACTTCTCCCGTTTGCTGGCATCACCCTGGAGACATTACCCCACCCTTTAACCGGCCTGGAAAACTTTGTCCGAACACCGCTGCCCGACCGTGGTCCTTATGTGGCAGCCATCCCCACCGATGCGACCACTGACATTTTTCTATGGGAAGGGCAGTGGCCCCTGATCATTTCGCTTGAGCGAGGGCTCGGTCAGATTCATTATTTGGCGCTTGATCTTGGCTTAGCGCCTCTTGATACCTTGGCCGGGCAGCGCCGCTTTATGCCCCGGCTCGTTGGCCGGCTAGATCCGGACAGCGGCCACTTTTCCGAGCGGGCTAACTGGCGCGAACTGCGGACCAGTTTGGCCCTAATCCCCGACCAAACCCTGCCAACGCCGCAGATGGTCGCCATCTTTTTGCTGGCCTACGTGATCGTCGTTGGGCCGGTAAACTACATTTTGTTGCGGCGTTTAAAACGGCGAGAATGGGCCTGGTTTACGCTGCCGGTTATTGTTCTTCTTTTCTGCGGTTACGGTTATGCAAGTGGTTTCCGCCTCCGCGGCGGACAGCCGCTTTTGCGACAGATCGTGGTCCTCCAAGCCGAACCGAACAGTTCACTGGCAGATATTAACGCCTTTATTGGCGTTTACTCGCCCTACCGCACCCATTATACATTGGAGATTGAAGCACCGGCTCTGGTAGAATCGTTTGCCAGTGACGGCACCACTGCCGAGTTGAATGTTGTTGCCGGTGACTCAACCATCATCAAAAATCTGCAGGCGGATGTCGGCAGCATGCCCGGCATTTTTGCTCGAAGTCATACCGCGCCGCCCCTGATTTTTGCCAACCTGAGCTATGGTAAGACCAATCATCGTATTCAGGGCACAATTGCCAATAATACGGGACAGCCCATCAGCCTGGCTTTTCTTATTGTCGAAAATCAAGCACTCGAATTGGGAACCCTGCCGGCCGGCGAAACCCGAGTTGACGGTACTGCTTCGCCTCGCTATGCTTATAACAGCTTTTACGATACGACCGGCCTCACGGCCAACACGCCGGAAGCGCTAGAGTTAGCCAGTCGCGATATCGCCCTGCGCGCTGCCTTGGGCCTCAATAATTATTCGAACGGTGGCCTGGACGTGAAAGGTCTGTACCTGACCGGATGGCAGCCGGGAAGCCCGCTTAATGTCAAGCTGGTCGGTCAGGACAGCGATCGAATGGATGAGACGCTGCTCTTAGTTGGGCTCGCGTTTACGAGAAGTTAGTAGAGGTGGGATTAAGTCCCCAATAGATAGAAGGAAAGACCGTGCCAGCCGTCATTGAAGTAGATAATTTAAGCAAGAGCTACAACAAACGTGTTGCAGTGGATAACATCTCATTTGCTGTAGACGACGGGATTTTCGGATTTGTTGGTCCTAACGGGGCTGGGAAAACCACGACGATTCGGATTCTTACGACGTTGCTCAAGCCAACAAAAGGCCGAGTTCTAATTGATGGCCAGTCTGTGGTTGACAGACCCCAGGCAGTGCGCCGATTGATCGGTTACATGCCTGATTTTTTCGGTGTTTACACTGATATGACCGTTTGGGAATACCTGGATTTTTTTAGCGCCTGCTATGATATTCCCACCTCAGAACGTGCCGGCCTGGTAAAGGATCTGCTGGAGTTGGTCGATCTGACCCACCGGCGCAATGATTTTGTCGATACGTTGTCGCGTGGGATGAAGCAGCGACTGTGCCTGGCTCGTATCCTAGTCCACGATCCCAAGATTTTGATTTTGGATGAGCCTGCCTCCGGGCTGGATCCTCGAGCACGAGTCGAGTTTCGAAAGTTGCTGGCCGAGTTACACCGCATGGGTAAAACAATTTTCTTTTCTTCCCATATCTTGGCCGATATTGCCGAAATTTGTACCGACGTCGCTATCGTCGAAGCGGGTCGGATGGTCACTCAAGGCGATATCGAGGCGATGAAGCTTCACCTAAGGCGCGAAAAGCATGTACGTATTCGGCTGCTGGGTGAAAACGTTGAACTGGCCAAGTCAGTGTTGGCGCCGCTCCAAGAGGTAAGGCACATCGCCGTGCAGCAGGCTAAGGATGGGGACTGGGACCTTTTGATTCAATTCAACGGTGACAAAGCTGCGCTAAGTCGGTTGCTTAAGCTGCTTGTAAGCGCCGATGTCTCCGTATTGGCCTTTAACGAAGAAACGGATACGTTAGAAGACGTTTTTATGAAGCTCACCAAGGGGATTGTTTCGTGATTCATCGAAAGATTAACCCAATTATCCTTCGTGAAATCCGCAGCCGCATGCGCCGGCGCCAGACATTTTTTGGCCTGACCGGTTACGTAGTCGGTCTGGGAGCGCTGGTATGGAGTTTCTATGCTATTTTCTATTATTCAAACATTATCTACAATTACAACAACCTCCCGGCTTCAAACGCGCAATACGGGTC
>JBFGLD010000976.1:0-3198 GCA_041576335.1 Anaerolineae bacterium
GAGATGTCTCCGTCGCGGTGAACTTGCATGCCCAAGTCGCGGGCCACATCCATTGCTTCCGGCGTAATTTTGTCGCGCGGCCCAAGCAGCAAATATTGGCAGCCCTCCTCTTTGGCCAGGCGTCGAATATCTGCCGCCGAGAAAAGTTCTCCCACAATTGTCCTCCTCTTCCGGGACGCAGAGTTAATAATTTATCCCAAACTAGGCTGCTAGTTAGCGGCTGTGCAGTACTTGGTACGTGGCGCGTAGGAGAGTTCGCGGTAAGCCGAAAAATACAGGTAGCAAGCGTCAGGTGCTTTGTATGGAACGTCCCATACTCACCATGCCACGACACGTATTGCTTTCCTGGCTCTACGCACCACGCTCCAAGCACCACACGTTGCGCCGCTACTGGATAACTATTTTCTGAGTCTCATTAGGCGGGGCGTCACTTCTTATGACTTCCCGCCAATGCCGCCTTTTGTTTCCTTGGGCAAAATCGTCTCCACATCAGTGTGAGGACGTGGGATAACGTGGACTGAAACCAGCTCGCCGACACGCTTGGCCGCAGCCGCCCCGGCATCGGTCGCCGCCTTGACGGCGCCCACATCGCCCCGAACCATCACGGTCACAAAACCGCCGCCAATATACTCGCTACCGATCAAGTGTACATTGGCTGCTTTGACCATTGCGTCGGCGGCTTCAATGGCTCCGACAAGTCCCTTGGTTTCAACCATGCCCAGGGCAATCATTTGGATATCCACCATTGTGCGTTTCTCCTTTAGTTCTGAAGACTCATTGATATTCTCAGGTTTGGTTGTTTTTACACCGGCAGCTTGGCTTGTTGCCGCCGGTGTCTTCTTACGCGTTCGTTTGCGACGAGGTTTGGCTTGAGCCGGCTCATCTTGATTGGATGGAGCATTATCAGCACCGGTCTCTTCAGATGTCGCCATATGGTGCTCCTCAGAAACTAGGATTCAGGAGTCGGGAATTAGGGATTAGGGCTGTGGCCTCCTCGCCTAATTTCTGATCCCTAACTCCTGGCTCCTAGCTTTCATAAGTATCGTGCCTAACGGGTATCGGTGGCGTGTTTCGCTCGCGATGACTGCACCTAGACTAATCAATTACCATAACCCATTATTTCTGCCGGCGAAGAACTTCTTCAATTACTGCCCGGACAATTGCCGTCACATCAGCCCGGCTAAGATCATTGCCGGTACTTGGAGCCGTTAGCTGAGCCTGGTCATCAATCAATGCCTGAGCCGGCGGCGTGCTTGTTTCATAAGCCACACGTTTAATATTCATTAAGTGCGTTGTCGTAATATTATCACCGCTGATCGAACCGCCAATGCCCCCTGAACCCAGGGTCATTGCCGGCATTACGCCAGTCGTCATGCCCACCGAACCCAAGGTACCCATGGTATTGACCAGGATGCGAAATACCGGCTTTTCCAGGCCAAACTGTAAAATTACATTCTCGTCGGTTGCGTGAATAACCAACGTATGACCGCGCCCGCCAAAGCGAATTAATTCGATACAGCGCTCACAACCGGCCTCCCATCCTTCGGCCTCATACCAACCTAACACGGTGGTTAACTTTTCACGAGACAGCGGTTCCTCCCGGCCTACCCTATTTAATGGGGCGACCAAAATGCGCGCTTCGGCCGGTATTTGAATGTTGGCCATTTTGGCCAATGACTGCGGCGATTGGCCCACGCTGCGCGGGTTAGCGGCTCCATTGGAAAAGAAGAGCACATTTGCCAGCGCCTCAGCCTGGCCCGGACTGATAAAATAGGCGCCCAGTCGCTCTATCTCGGCCCGCAGTTGGGCTGCAATGGGCTTGTCGGCCACGACGGACTGCTCTGTCGCACAGATTACCGAATTATCAAAGGCTTTACTGGAAACAATGTAATAGGCGGCTTTTTTTATATCAGCACTGCGGTCAACATAGCAGGGCACATTGCCCGGGCCGACCCCATAGGCCGGCTTGCCCATACTGTGAGCCACCCGCACCATTTCTGAACCACCTGTCGCCAGAATAACGGCGGTCCTTTTGTGCCGCATCAATTCCTGCGTACCCGCTAGAGAAATCTTTGACATGCAGGCTACCAAGCCGGGCGGCATGCCCTCGGCTTCGCCCGCGGCGGCCATGACTCGGGCCGTCTCGCCACAGCATTGGTAAGCAGCCGGATGCGGTGCATGGACAATGCCATTACGACCCTTAACCGCGATTAGCGTTTTGTACATAACGGTTGAAGTCGGGTTGGTACTGGGGCTAAGCGCTGCTACCACCCCCATTGGCCAGCCGATTTCAACAATACCTCTGGCCTTATCCTCGGCAATAACTCCGACCGTTTTTAGGTTTTTTATCGACTCCCACACCAGCCGGCTGCCCAGGTGATTTTTTAACATCTTGTGACGGGCAATGCCATAGCCGGTTTCTTCGGCAGCCAGGCGCCCCAACCGCTCCGACTCGCGGTAAGCAGCCTCGGCCATGGCGGCACAAATACGGTCAACCTGCTCTTGACTAAAGTCAAAGAACTCTTGCTGCGCCTCGTGACACCGTTCGGCCAGCCAACGTGCCTCTTGCGTTGATTGCAAGTCTAAATCATAATCCTGGGTCATACGTTGTCTATCCTCAGAATTTTTGCGGATTGCGAGCAACCTCGAGCACCGTTTCTCGGAAAGCAGCGCAGGCCGCCCTGCAAGCACTCTGGGTGCCTGTCAGGAGCCCGCCGGAGAAGTTGGTTTCTGATGGAGGTGCCCAGCAAACCTTCATTTCCAAGTCGGCAGCTTTCAAGGCCGCATCAAGGCCAGAGGTGGCCTCCAAAGGAAAGACCTTCATAAATTTCTACCCGGATTCCTTCGGAGCTGTCCGTGGGGTGATTGGGCTGGCAGCGACTGGCCAAGGTGCCGGCGAGTCCGGCCGTATTGCGGCAGTGTGAAGTAACCCTAATTCTGCTGGCCGCATAAACCAGGTCCAGGTTATAGATTATTTTCGTTACTGCCGACACCATCTCGCCAGTTAGAGCATTGCTGACCCGGCGAATCATGTGCGATGTGGTTTTATCGGATAAAAGCCACTCTCGAAACGCACCCACCGTCCAGCCTTTGATCTCAAGATAGGTCGTTTCGTTGACCGCATCATCAATCACCCGGGTCACCTCGTCCTGATCATAAGGAACCGCGGGATTAGCCCCGGGCGTCTCCAGCGTGACC
>JBFGLD010000977.1:0-3193 GCA_041576335.1 Anaerolineae bacterium
GCTTCATTTTCGGTTGGGCTGATCTTACGCTACGTTCTTTTTCTCCTGGTCGATCGATTTGATCTGTATGACAAGCGGATCAGAGTGCCGGTCGAAATTTGGTTCCAGAGCGGAACCGTCGTTCTAACCAATGTCTTTTTTTGGGTTGTCCCGACCGCCATCCTGCTGATGGTCTTACTGAGCCTGGTGCTGAATTATACCGGTCTGGGCCGCGAGATGCGGGCGCTGGCCGATAATTTAACCTTGGCTCGTGTTATCGGTGTGCCGGTGGAGCGGGTACATAATTTGACCTGGCTGCTGGCCGGCGGTTTAGCCGGTGCGGCCGGGGCTTTGTGGGGGATCTACACCTGGGTCAATCCGTTGGTGGGATGGCTGGCGATTTTGTCCGTATTTGCAGCCACGATTTTGGGGGGCATGACCAGCTTTTCGGGCACCATTTTGGGAGCGTATGTCGTCGGCCTCTCCGAAAACACGGTCATGCTGCTAATCAACCATTGGCTTGGCCTTGATTTTAGCTTTAAACCGGCCATCCCCTTTGCGATCATCATTCTGGTGCTGCTGTTCCGGCCCCAAGGTTTGACCGGTTTTTTGGAGAGCTTGAACACTAAAGGCACACGACGTGTACAAAGCCACGTATGAATATCGACCTACTAGCCACGACCATTGCCCTCTTAACCTTTTTCGGCATCTCGGCCCTGATGGCTTTGAGTCTGAACCTCGAGTACGGCCTGGCCGGCATCCCGAATTTTGGTAAGGCCCTATTTGTTTCAGTCGGGGCTTATACAGCCGGCTTGACCTACACTTACCTGCTGCCGGTGCTTGGAGCACATTCTCCAATTTACCCCTGCGGCGAAACCCTGGCCGAGGCGCTCCGTTTGCGTACCGGCATTGTGCGCAACGCGCTCGACGTGGGCTTGTCAAATCTTTTTTTGACACTGGTTATCGCGGCTGTTGTCGGCGGTATCATCGGGTATTTGGCTTCTTATCCGGCCCTGCGCTTGAAAGAGGAGTGGTACCTGGCCCTGGTACTGCTGGTCGGCAGCGAAATATTTCGGATCATCGTGCGCGGCTACGAACCGATCATCTGCGCCCACAACGGCCTGTCGGGCATTGCCCAACCTTTTACGGCGCTTAACAACCCGACCACCGCCTCGATCGGATTTGCCATGTTGATTTTGGCACTGGTCGTCATCGTCTTTGTCTTTGCCGAGCGGTTGGTGCACTCGCCGTACGGCCGGCTGCTCAAAGCCGTCCGCGAGAATGACCAGGTGGCCCGGAGCCTGGGCAAGCGGGTGGCTCGCATCCGCGGCCAGGTCATGTTTATCGGCTCGGCCATTGCCGCTATTTCGGGCGTGCTGTTTGCGGTCAATCTCGGCTTTGTTAGCGCCAACGACTATGTCGTGGTTCTGACACTCGACGTGTGGGTGATGGTCGTGCTGGGCGGCATCGGCAACAACCGGGGGGCGCTGTTGGGCGCATTTATTATTACCATTCTTGACCGGGTCACAGCCATTTTGGCCATTCGGCTCGATGCGTCGGGAGTCAATTTGGAGTTTAACTTCGTCCGCTTCATTCTGTTTGGGGTTATCTTGCTGTTAATGTTACGTTTCCGGCCGCAGGGGCTGCTGCCGGAACGGCCGCTGACAACCAAAGCCCACGACGTATTAAAGACATGAAAAACCTGCTAACCATCCGCAACGTCAGTAAGAGCTTCGAAAGCTTGATGGCCGTTAATAACGTGTCTATGACCGTGTCCACGGGCCAAATTGTGGGCTTGATCGGGCCGAATGGCAGCGGCAAATCCACTCTGATCAACGTTATTTCGGGCACGATGAAGGCCGGCTCAGGCTACATCGACTTTGATGGTCAGGAGATTACGAACCGCTCAGCCGACGAGGTTTTTCACTTAGGCCTGGCCCGCAGCTTTCAGGATCCTTCCCTGTTCTTTCGTATGACCGTCCTCGATAACGCGCTGCTGCCGGTTAAATTACAGCGCGGCGAACATCCGGCTCGCGCCCCGTTTCACCGGGCCTGGAACCGGCAAGAAAACAAATTGGCCCGGACGGCCGGCAAGATTTTGGATCAGCTGCAGCTCCGCACCCACTTCAATCGGCTTGCTGCGGACCTGTCGGGCGGGCAGATGAAACTCTTAGAGTTGGGCCGCAGTTTGATGGGCGATCCGAAGCTGCTGCTGCTCGACGAACCCACGGCCGGGGTCGCACCTAAATTAGCCTACACCATCTTCGAACAGATCGAACATTTGCGCCAAACGTTAGGCCTGACGTTTCTAATTGTCGAGCACCGCCTAGAGATTTTATTCGACTTTGTCGACAGCGTCTACGTGATGCATATGGGTGAGGTGTTGGCCCACGGTACCCCCGCCGAAATCTCCGCCAATGCGCAAGTGCGCGAAATATATTTCGGGGATTAGCGCAGATGGGCCTACTAACTATTACCAACCTTGATGCCGGCTACGGCAAGCTGGTGGTGCTGCACGACGTAGGTATGAGCATCGACCCGGGCAAGTTTACGGCAATTCTTGGCCCCAACGGCAGTGGAAAAAGTACCTTGGTCAAATCTGTGTACGGCTTGACCACAGTGTTTGGCGGTTCCATTACTCTCAACGGGGCGGAACTGATTGGCCGGCCAACTGAAAAAATTGGCCAAGCGGGCCTGGCCTACGTTCCCCAACGAGAAAACGTCTTCACCTCGATGACCATCCGCGAAAATTTACGGTTGGCCGTGCGTAAATTAGGCCGGGATGACGGCGAGCAGGCCCTCCAGGGCGCTTTCAAGCTGTTTCCTATTTTAGAGCAGCGCCAGAAACAACATGCCGGCCGCCTGAGCGGCGGTGAGCGCCAGATGCTGGCCATTGCCCTGGGCTGGTTAGCGCGACCCCAGCTGATGCTTTTGGACGAACCCAGCGCCGGGCTGTCCCCCTTATTTGTCAAAGAGATCTTTCGGGTCTTGCGCCAACTATGTACCGAAGAGGGCATCACCTTGCTGGTCGTCGAGCAGAATGCCCGCAGTGTCCTGCGCTGGTGCGACTATGCCTATGTCCTCCGGGAAGGGCGGGTCGTCTTTCAGGGCAGTGCCGCCGACATTTTGGCCGACGAAGATACGGTAAAAAGCTATTTGGGCGTACGCTGGTCGAACACAGAACTTAGCCAAACGGCGAGGTCTCAATCATGAC
>JBFGLD010000978.1:0-3192 GCA_041576335.1 Anaerolineae bacterium
AAAACCCAGGGTGTTAGCTCAAGCACGGACGGACTTCTAACCAAGCCGTTTGATGACAAAAAACTGAGGCGGCAGGTTCAGGCGCTGTTACCTTCCCAAAGCAAAATAGTGTCGACCTATTCCTCGGCCTCGGTGGAGTCGGCGGCTCACCATTTTGAGGCACAGATTGCTGCCCTCAACCAAGCCAATAAACGGCTGGCCTCGCTCAACGCGATTAGCGCACTTATTGGCACGAGCCTCGATTTGGACCATTTAACCGATGAGATTCTTGCCCAAATTCAAAAGACGATTGCCTTTGATAGCGCCACGCTCTTTCTGTTGAAGGGTGATATCCTTGAAGCAGCAGCCTCGCGTGGCTTTTCAGAATATCGTCGGGGCTTGAACACCTATCGCAGAAGTGGTCGTAATTCCGCCTGGCGCGTTGTGGCTAATAAGCTGCCCATGATAATTAGCGATGTGACGAAAAGTGATTACTGGGAACCTCGACCGGAACTCAGCAAAGTAAAATCGTGGCTGGGCGTGCCGCTTATCTACAAAGATCGAGTGGTGGGCGTATTGACTCTGGACAAGAATGAACCGGATGTTTTTTCCGATGCTGATGCCCGCTATCTATTTACACTCACCTATCAAATCGCGATTGCTGTAGAAAATGCTCAACTTTTCCAAGAGTGGGAGAAGCAATCTACGCGCCTAAAGCTGATTAACGAAGTAGGCCAAGAGCTTAGCACCATTCTTGACGTAGATGATCTGTTTCAAACTTTGGCCAAGGCAATATTTGATCGACTGCAGTATGATCAGGTGGCCATCTACGGCATCGACCAGTCCCGTTTATTATTAACGCTCAGGGCAATTTTTGGTCAAAATTCGTTACAGTTAAAGACGGGTGTTTGCCAACTGCCGGTTGATTCGGGCATTCACGGAAAAGTTGTCAACACGGGGCGTGCCGTTTTGCTGAATGATATTGATCAAGAAAATGAAGCCCATCGTACACCCTCGGCGCCGATACAATCGAGGTTAATTACGCCTATTTTTGCCGGCAGTCAAGTTGAGGCAATCGTCGACGTTGGCCGCAAGCACGTTAATGGTTTTAACGACCAGGATTTATGGACTTTAAGCAGCCTGGCTAGACAAGCTGCCACTGTTATTGAAAATGCCCGGCTCTATCGGGCGGTGCAAAGCTATTCCAATCAATTAGAGCGAATTGTCGAGGCCCGAACGCAGCGCCTGCACGCCATTAAAAGTATTAGCCAAGTCGTCAGTCAAGGTTTGATGGTAGACGAACTGCTGGCGGTCATCGGACAAAAGATCAGCCAAATTTTTTCGGATGATACAGCGGATACGATAGAGGTAGCTATAGGGTTGGTAGCCAGCTCTTATATTACCGTAACGGTAATCTACAGCCCTGTCCAAAAAACTGACAAACAAAGCATCGCTGCCGCTGACCCGCGCCCTGCACTGTCTAATTCCTTTCCGGAAGCGATTAGGGTTAAAATTAACCCAACTGCACCCCTGGGGTATGTGGTAAGTTACTCAAAGCCCATGCTTCTGGTAAACGCTAATACCGAGGATGATTATCTGTCGCCTGAGGCGCAGGCGGTCGACTCTGCCAACACCTTAATGATTGCGCCGCTGATAACCAGTGGTAAAACGATTGGCCTGATCCGGGTCAAGAGCAAACTAAAGAACGCTTTTGACGACAGCGACCTCGAAATATTGGAATCTTTAGCCATTCAGGTGGCCAGTGCCATAGAACACGCCCGACTCCTCCAAAAAACAAAAGAGATTGCCATCATTGAAGAACGAACGCGCCTGGCCAGCGACATGCATGATGGCGTGGCTCAAAACCTGGCTTATTTGATGCTTCAGGTAGATCGCTGCTTGAACACAGTCGCAGAGGGCAGTGAGTTAGAAGCGCACTTGGAAAGAATAAGTGGGCTTTTAAAGAAAAATATTGACGAACTGCGCCGTAATATTTTTGACTTACGGCCGGTAGAATTTGAAGATAAATCGTTTTTTGAAGTTCTCGAAAATTTTGTCGCCGAATTTGGACGTCGCTGGGGGATCGAGACGAGTTGGGTTTTGACCGGTTGTGAGACGTTTGATGTGCCGAGAGATGTGCAAAGCAGCCTCTATCGAATTTTGCAGGAAACCTTGTCAAACGCTCGCCAGCATGCCGATTGTACTCGACTGTCAGTGCTCTTGGCCTTGAAAGATGAGCAGTGGATCACTATGAAAATTGAAGACAATGGGCACGGTTTTGATGTAGGGCAGGCTAGTTTCACGCTTGGGGCAGACAAGGATAAAGGACTTGGTCTTGTTTCTATGCGAGAGCGCGCAGAACGGATTGGCGGCAAGTTAGTGATTGAGAGTATCCCGGGGCGAGGTACTGCTGTTGTGGTCAAGCTGCCGCTGCACCTTTATCGGATCAATGGCAGCTAGATATGAGCGGCTGTCCGGCCATTATTCTCTTAATAATTACCGTATGAGAGTCTGGGAAAATGAGTAAGATAAAAGTTTTACTTGCTGATGATCACACTCTCTTTAGAGAGGGTCTCCGCTCGTTACTAGAGGATCAAGGCGATATTGAGATTGTGGGCGAGGCTGAAGACGGGTTAGAAGCCGTCAGGTTGGTGCCTCAACTGCAGGTGGACGTTGTCTTGATGGATATTAATATGCCCATTGTCGACGGTGTTGATGCGACACGGACGATCCTGGAAAAGAATCAGGCGGTGGGCATCATTATCTTAACGATGTATCCACAAGACGAATATGTTTTGCAAGCGTTGAAGGCTGGCGCCAAAGCTTATTTATTAAAGGATACTCGTTCTAAGAAATTGCTAGAAGTGATCAGAACGGTTCATCAGGGCCAAGCAGTCATCAGTCCCGAAATGACTAACCGGCTGTTGGATGAATATCGCCAACTGTCCAGTAAAGATGAGCAAAGGGAACCAAAATATCAGACGCTTACCGATCAAGAACGCAGAATTTTAACCCTTGTAGCTGAAGGAGCCAGTAATAAAGATATCGCAATCGATCTTAACTTATCTGAGCGAACTATAAAAAATTATCTCTCAATCATTTTTCAAAAACTCCAAGTTAATAATCGTACCGAAGCGGCTATTCGGGCTATTCGTGACGGCTTATTTGAGCAGGAGTAAACACGAACCGGGGGTACACCAGCGATACCCACAG
>JBFGLD010000979.1:0-3184 GCA_041576335.1 Anaerolineae bacterium
TGACCCGCGGCGTCAAGGGCATGATCAATGGGGAATTGTTTATAGCCCTGGTCGGCCTGGGAGCCAGGTTACGCTACTATAGCGGCTCGTTCAATATCGAGAAGGTCTTGGCTATCCTGCTCACCATTATTGTGGTTGCGGTGATCATGACCGCCATCGTGCAGGTTATTGATCGCCGCCTCACCGGGTGGGCTGAGACGGTCCAGGGCACATGAGACTGTTGAGCAGCCGTGACCTGATAGGTCGTTTCACCATGACCGATATTATCAACCTGGTCGAGGCGGCTTATCGGGAAGAAGGCCATAACCGCGTTGTCTCGTCAGCGCGCGACCAGCTTCGCTCTGACCGGACGCAGACCTTCTTCAATGTCTTACCCGCGCTTCTGCCGGGGTTGGGCATCGTTGGGGTCAATACCTACACCGGCGGTAACAAAGGTTTGCCGCTCGTGCAGAAGGTTATTCTCCTTTTTAGCACCGCGGATGGCCGGCTATTAGCTGTCCTCGAGGCGGATTGGATAAGCTGGATGCGCACCGGCGCTACCAGCGGCGTAGCCACAAAATACCTGGCTCGGAACGACGCCCGTTGCGCCGGAATCTTTGGCGCCGGTAAGCAAGCTCGTTCACAATTGATGGCTGTGGCCGCCGTGCGGCCGCTGGAACGAGCCTTGGTATATAGCCCCACGTTGGAACGGCGTCAGCGATACGCTGCCGAGATGAGTCGGCAATTGGAAATCGAGGTGCAAGCTACCGACACACCTGAGGCTATCATGGAGGTAGCCGATATTATCTGCACGGCAACCAATTCGCAGGTCCCGATTTTCGAAGGGGCGCTGGTTCGCCCGGGTACCCACCTCAACACGATCGGTCAGCATTATCCTGACCGGCGTGAGGTTGACTCGACTCTGGTTACTCGCAGCCGGATCATTGTCGATGACCGGACGCGGGCTCTGCAAGAGGATGGGGAACTGCTGCTCCCCATTCAGGAGGGGGTACTCACCGCATCAAAGATTGATACCACCCTCGGCGAGATTGTGGCCAGGACTAAAGCGGGCCGCACATCCGCTGAGGAAATCACGCTTTTTACCTCTGGCGGTATCGCCAGCGAGGTTTTAGCCGTCGCCGCCGGAGTTTATCAGATTGCTGAAAAAGAAGGTAGAGGCCAAGTCGTGGATTGGGCAGTCGAGGTCGACTACTGGCAAGGAAAGGCCAGGGTAAGATGACAGCTCTACTACGTGGTAAAATTGCTATTGTCACCGGCGCTGGCCGCGGGATTGGCCGGGCCATGGCCCTGGGCTATGCCCGCGCAGGGGCCAAAGTGTTGTTGGCTGCGCGTACCCCGGCAGAAATTGAGATCGTTGCCGCTGAAATCCAAGCTGCCGGAGGGGAAGCGCTCACCGTTGTCACCGACGTCAGCCGTGAGGATGATGTTCAGCGCATGGTAGACAGAGCGGTTTCAAGCTGGGAGCATGTTGATATTCTGGTCAACAACGCCGGGGTAGGCGGGCCAACGGGCCTCATACACGAGTTGGATCTGGCCGAAGTTGACCAGACCTGGGCCATTAACCTGCGCGGCGCTTTTCTGTGCAGTCGGGCCGTTATCCCCCTGATGATCGAGCAGGGTGGTGGCAATATCATCAACGTTTCTTCAGGAGCCGGCCAGCGTAAGCCCAGAAAAGGTGTGCGCAGCTTGCCGTATCAGATTTCTAAATTTGCCATGGAGGGATTGACCAACGGGCTGGCTGTTCAACTGCGCGAATTTAAGATCAATGTCAACTCGCTGTTGCCCGGACCGATTGCCACCCGCCTTCACCAAGATACCGCACCGGAGCGAATCGCCGCTTTGGGCGGTTTAGGCCAGCCGGAAGATGTTGTCCCGGCGGCCATTTACCTGGCCAGCCGCCCGCCCGGTAAATTCACCGGTCAAATTGTGAATGTGCGGGAATTTAATGAAACTCAGAGCGGTACAGTTTCGGCCTAAGGCGTCAGAAAATATTTCCGTGGTACCGGCAAAGATTTTATCCTGCTTGCGGCGGTGACTGCCTTGCAGCACATTTGAGTACATCATTCCAAAGGAGATCAAGTGCGTTTTCGCCCAAGTTTTGAGTTCTTCTGTCCTACCCGTATCGTCCATGGCCTTGGCAGCGTGGCCGCCCACTTGGGCACAGAAGCCCAGGCGCTGGGCGGACACCGGGCGGTGATTGTGACCGATCCCGGTATCGTCAAAGCCGGCTTATTGGAGCCGGTCATCGCTGCGTTGGATGAGGCCAAGGTTGCCTATATTGTCTACGATGGTATTGGTCACGATGCTCAAGTTGGCGCAGTGGACAAAGGTGCGCAGGTTTGCCGGGACGAAAAGGCTAATCTTGTTATTGTCGTTGGAGGCGGGAGCGCATTGGCCGCAGGTAAGGCAGTAGCGGCTATTGCTACCAACGGTGGGTCGCTTGGCGATCACCAGGGACCGGCCAAGTTAGATATTGCGCCGCTGCCGGTCATTGCTATTCCCACTACGGCCGGTTCCGGCAGTGAAGTGTCGGCAGCCGTGCCCTATTTCGATGAGAAGCGCGGCCGTAAAACGGGCACTCAAAGTCACTTCTTTTATCCGAAAGTAGCCATTTTAGACGCAACCCTGCTCCTGACTTTGCCCTTCCGCCAGGCGGTGCTATCCGGTGTTGATGCCTTGACCCACGCTATGGAGGCCTATCTGACCGTCAGAGCCACCCCGATCACCGACGGAATGGCTTTGGCGGCCATTAAGCTATTAAGTAGCAGCCTGCGTGCCGCGGCGACGACGCCTGATTTGGCAGCCAAGGAGCAAGCATTGATCGGCAGTACGATGGCTAACCTGGCCTGCGGCAACGCCAAGCTGGGCTTAGCCCATCTGCTCAACCGGCCGGTCAACAGCCTGTTTCCGGCAGTGCCTTATGGTGAGTCCATCGGCATTCTGTTGGTGCCGGTGATGGCCTTTAATTTGCCGGCCGACATTGATCGTTTTGCGACGATGGCCTGGGCCATGGCCGAACAGGCGCAGCAGCGAACGACCCGCGAGCTGGCGGATCGCTGTTTGGCAGCGCTGAAGCTGCTTTTAGCCGACTTGCAGGTGTCGCGCCGTTATCCGGCCGACATGATTGATCGGCAGATGATTCCCCAGATGGCCCGCATGTGCGCCGGGGGGATGCACGGGGGCA
>JBFGLD010000980.1:0-3184 GCA_041576335.1 Anaerolineae bacterium
AGGCCGTAAATCTGCCGGCCTTCGTGCTCTTCCGGTAAATATTCGGTAACCGGGAGCCCGTCTTCGGTAACAAAAAGCAAACAGTGGCAATATTTCCACTTTTTCATCTCATTGCAGGCGCACATCCAACGCCGTTTTTTGGCTTCTTCGGCCTTGTTGGGATAAAAATTGCAGGGACAGAGCGGTCGCCGTAAGGTGTCCATATGGTGGGCCAGCCCCAAAATCACGCCTTCGGTCACGTTCCGGTCGGGGTGGAAATAGGTCCCGCTTTTCTCACTATACTTCTCAGCATAGTTCCACATCTTTTGCACATTTTTTTCGCTTGGCTGCTCCATGCAATAGCTCCTTTGAATTCGATCCTTCCACGCAGCGCGCGGGGAGGGTTTGCTTACCGTCTTAGGATACACTACTACAGAGGCCCAGTCAACCAAGTAGGCATGTTGGGGTGTGTCCAGAATTTTAGGCGAGTTTCAGTACTACCAGACTGGGCCAGTCTTTTCCAAAAATTTGGGACAGACCCGGCGTATTGGCATATTGAATAAAGAAAATTTTTTGATAGAAGATTGTCATTATCTCCTTACCCAGGTAAAATAGAGCCGCTCGATTGAGGTATGGGCAGCTCGCCGGATGTTAAAGGTATCTATTGAAAGGACGCTGCAGGATGGAACCCATTGGCCTGGCTCTAACCCGGCAGCCCTTGAGTTTAACTGTCATCATCTTCTTTGTTGTGGTTGCCGCAGCAGTCTTTATCGTCGCCTCTCGCACGGGTGAGGGGGATAAGGATGAGGAGGATTGACCGGCGGTGACGCTTGACCAGCCGTAAGCATGGCAATATCCAAAAATTCCAAAAAACTCCGGCAAATGCCGGTTGTGATCAGTTTTTCGAGCTGCTATCAAAAATCTGACCTGGCATAATCACCCGGCCAGATTGCTCAAAATGGTGAGACACGTTAAAGTAAAGTGAGGGAATTTTTGTCGACGGCTTTGAAGCCGGTCGACGTTTGCTGTTTTGCCCGGTACCCTGGGGGTGGTACAAATGAAGTTTATTAGTTAGCCGATTTAAATAGCCAGTCAGGAAGGAGAGACGCAATGCAGACCTATCAAGAGTCAATTGAGCGTGTGACGATCGTTGGGAACATCACCGATCGTCACAAAGCGCGGGAGTACTGCCGGGAACTAGGCTTCCGCATTATACACGACACGCCGAGGATCATTTCCATTCATCGCATTGATCCAAATCAATTCAAAATTGTGGCCGAAAAAGAAAAATAAGGCCGACTCAATAATATCAAGCCCGCCACTAACGGCGGGCTTTTTTTATTTTGACGCGCGCCAACAGCCTGCGCAGCTGTGACTCGGACCGCTGCAGCGGAGATAGGCAGGATGAATGAGCAGAACCAAGCCGCGGCCTACGGTCCCGGCACGGGGAGGCTTAAGGACCCCGGCGATCTGCGCCGGGCCGTCAAAAACAGCATTATGGCCCTGGCCATCGTCAAGGGCATCGAGATTCAATCTCTCCCAGAAACCGAGCCTGCAAAAAATCGAACATTGCCCGCAGGCTGTCAAACCGCCACTTCTGGCCGGTCTGAATCGATTCGATCTCGCCGTGCCAGGTGGCAGGAGCACCCGTTTCAGCCTCCTGCCACAGGCGAAGAAAAAACGAACAGTATCGTGTGCTTTCCCGTTTGGCTGCCATAACGTTACCTTAGGCAGGCGCCGTCCGCCTCACCAGCGGTAAGTACACTGCCTTCTGACCACCGTGACGGCAGACCCGCCACAGCTCCGGCATCCGGCTGAAACGGCCGTATGAATGCTCCCGGCAACTGAAGTAAGCTGGAGTACGCTAATCATTGGCGAGCCTTTCCCGTGATGACGACAACTTGGCCACAAAGACGCCGGTACACCAGGAGATCTGCTGGAACGTGACCTCCAAACCGGTTCCCACGCAGGCGGCTATTGTTTCATCGGCGGCCCAATAATCCTCATCCTCATCCCACGATTCTGCGCCGGATTGCCGGCGGGCTTCAGCCGTAGGAAAGGCCACATCGCCGATGACAATCAAGCCATCGTCAACCAAGTGGTGGTTTGCCAACCGTTGTAACATGCTGATCTTCGTATCCAGATCAAACTCGTGCAGCACAAAGTTAGCTACAACGCGGTCAAAGCGCTGCTGCAGGGCTTCCGGCCATTTATCGAGCAAATCCATCTGCACTAGCCTGACTTGCGGCACCTTCTCCCGCGCTTTGGCCAGCATGGCCGGGGAGAAATCCACCCCCCAGACCTCGCAGCCCAACGTGACAAACTTTCGGGCCAGGTTGCCAGTGCCAATACCCAGCTCCAGGATTCGCATGCCAGGTTGGGCTCCGGCGGCGCGCACGACTTCAGCCAGGACCTCTTTGTAGTTGGCAAAGATGCCTTTGTCGGTCTGGACGGATTGATCATACCCTTCCGCCCACCGCTCAAAGATGGGGAGACGATTGTTTGTTGGCATTTTTTCCTTGTTTGACATATCAATTCCCAGTATTAAAACCCAAAGAAAAAACGGCGATCGCGACAAGCGCAACGAATAATTCTATGACTGCTTTAAAATCCAATTGGTCCGCTCCTGCCAAACTATCTTCAGGAAGCATCCGTATGTTTTTCGCCCTCCCCACCCCGCTCGTCCCCGAAATCTAGTCGATATCAAAGGCGTCCTTCATTAATCGATGGAATTCGTTTTGAAGCTGAATATATTCGTGTTCTATCCTCCTCAACTCCTTTGACTTGGAAGATCCTTCTTCATTGACGAAAGTCTTAATTTCATTGGCGAGTTCTATAACCAAGTTTACCCATTTGAGTAGTACCTCATAGAGGTCGTTTCTTAACAAGTAGCGATTGGTGCTCAGTTGTTCATAAACCTTGGTCAAGCGTGGAACTTCTACGCCTTTAAAGAGGTTTTTAACCGGAATCTCTTTATTCTTCCAGTACCGGTTAAGATCAGTCGCAATGCCAATGATCTTCACTTGTAACTCTGTAGCGAGAGCGTACTGGTCGAGCAGGATCTTCTCTTCGAATCTTGCCCGCCTCTCTAGCAGGAGTTCAATCCCTTTAGACTGCCGGTCGAACTCGGCAGATATGGCATTTTCCATTACATTCTTCAACACATAGATGACGGCCGCGCCCAATGCCAGCAGATCGGAAGAGC
>JBFGLD010000981.1:0-3179 GCA_041576335.1 Anaerolineae bacterium
ATCATTACCGGTGGCAATGATAATCTGACGGTGAAATTCAACGTCGGCGACAATCATACCGGCCAAGTTTTCACGAGCAATATGGGTCTCGACTGTCGCGATCCATTGCCTCATTGTGGCTATCTGGCCAGCAGTGGCCCGTCGCGCGGCCCGCGCGGCCGCTTCAACCTCGATGATTTCGCGTAAATCGAACAGTTTTTCGAGTGTCTCCTGGTTGGTGATGATGTGTGAAACCAGAGTTGCCTGGATAACCTGGCTACTGGGGTCTTTAACAAAAGTTCCCAGACCTTGTCGGGATTCTAACAAACCTATAGTCTCCAACCGACGAATCGCTTCACGAACCGAAGTGCGGCCAACATGCAACTGCTCCGCTAACTTGCGTTCGCTGGGCAAGCGGTCGCCCGGCGAATACTCGTCGGTGCGGATCATTTCGGCAATGCGCTCGACTGTTTCCTCGGCAACTGAGGGCCTTTGTTGAGAATATAACATATCTCACACTTTATAGATTAAGAAACCATTGGTCTGTCTGGTCTGTCTGGTCAGACCAATAGACTGTATCATGCATTCTTTTAGGCGTCAAACGAGAATTTTCGTATCGTATCACGGTATGTGCAATGTCAGATTCGGTGGGTACGGCTGAAGTATAGGCCATTTGCGCCAATACCGCCGGGTCGGCGACTTCCTTATCCGTGATGCGCTCCACTTGACCATTCCACCAGAAACGCCGATGATCGCACGCAAAGTGTCAAGCCGGCCCGCACGATTGTCGACGTGTGCCCGGCGACCAGCGGGAGTAGGTATTTGGCTGAGATATTCAAACACCCCACTTTGCCGAGGCGACTCAGTATCGACCTGGAAGCATGATGTGGTCGAATAAGTTTGACATATTGATGCAAAGTTAGTATGATTTGATGTATGAGAACGACAGTTCGAATTAATGACCAGCTATTAGCTGAAATAAAACAATTAGCTGCTCGAACCGGGCAGACTTTGACGGCAATTATTGAAGAAGCTCTGCGCCAAATGTTAGCTCGCCAACAGCAAATAGCTCAACGTCCTCCTGTTGAATTGATAACCGTCTCTGGGAATGGACTACAGCCGGGAGTTGACCTGGATGATTCTGCCGCGTTGCTGGAGTTGATGGAAGCATTCGATGATCCTGCCAGACGTTAATGTTCTGGTTTATGCTCATCGGGCTGACGCTCCTAACCACGCTGCTTATCATCGCTGGTTAGAGGAAGTCATTAATAGCGACCAGGCCTACGGGCTGAGTGATATTGTGCTGAGTGGCTTTCTCCGAATTGTTACACATCCACGTATTTTTGACCCCCCCAGCAACATCGCCGCAGCGCTTGGCTTCGCCAATCAAGTGCGCAACCAGCCAAACTGCGTGCCAATCAGCCCAGGGGCACGTCACTGGGCTATTTTCACCCGCCTGTGTGAGCAGGCCGGCGTAAAAGGCAATTTGATCCCAGATGCTTATTTGGCTGCTCTGGCCATCGAATCGGGCAGTGAGTGGATTACCACGGATCGAGACTTTAGTCGCTTTCCAGATTTGAAGTGGCGTCATCCCTTTGAATGAGTTCCAGAAGATACGATTGAGCGTAGCGGCCCATTTTCGCATCTTTAAACTAGCTCGCACCATCGCCAACCAAGCCGGCTCGGCGAATATTCAAACGCCGCACCTCGCCGAGGCGATCCAGAATCGGCCCCGTGAAGGATATTACTTTCTAACTCGCCAGTTACATTGAGAAGAAACTCATCCTAAAGCCCAAATAGCTGCGCGTAATCGCGGGGCTGCGCACCGGCTCGGTGCGGCCCATATGGATGCGCAGTTGGGTGAACTCACTCCAATCGTGGCTGCAGTTTCAAGAGATGGCACAGATGATTTCTGACTCACAGAATTCTCCCCTTCATCTCTGTTGTCATCGACGATTATTCATGCTAGAATGGAACCCACGAGTTAGACATAAACAATGGACTCCACCGTGATTAAGGGCCGGAATCGCAATCCATGGGATCAGCCGAAAAAAGATTAACAGACACATTGCTGACACTTGTCTTCGTTGGGCTGTGTTTTACTGTCGGTCTTTTGTTGCCTTCGTTCTTTCCAGACCCGACCCCACTGCAAGCCTTCATACTTCGAGTCGGGTTATCCTTATTAGTAGCAGCCAGCGTTGCGGCTATCATTTTCGGTATTGTCACTGTTCGCTTCTCGCAATTATCTAGAGCGGCTATGAGCGCCGTCTATGCGGCAGCGATTTTTTCCCTGGTTTATCTTCTCAGTCCGACGAAACTCTGGGAGACATCCGGATCAACCCTGCCTGAGGCTAATCGTCAAGAATTGTCTACACCGGCTGACCGTGATGAAAGGTTAATTATTGTCGCTGAGTTTCTAGACCGCAGCGAAGGCTGGTCATTTGCCGGGACCGATCCGGAGGCCGTAATATATGATCATGTCTCAGAGGCTGCGCAAAGGGCTGCGGTACGCGTCGAGCGGTATCCTGACATCGTCACGACACCGGAGGAAGCAAAAATACTAGGTGAACAACATCAAAGCAGCCTGGTCATTTGGGGTTGGTTTAACGGATCAGGGATTCAACCGTTTATCGAAGTTGGTCCACGCCTTATGTTGGATGCTTCGGCTAATATCGCCACCCCTACCGAGTTGACGCTTTTTTCTTTGGAGGAAGCTCCCACTAGAGCTGCATATTTAGCGCAGCTTGCGATAGGCTTGACCTATGTTGACTTAGAGTCATCTGATAATTTACAGGAAGCCCTCAGTTATTTTAATAGGGCCGTGGGGATATATGATGGTTGGGAAGCGTTGATGTGGCGAGCCAACTGCTATACTTGGTTGGGAGGGCATGAGTTTGCCCTTAAGGATTATGAGCGGGCCCTGGCTATCAATCCTGAATATGCATCCGCTTATAATAACCGGGGGGTTGTGTACGTTCATTTAGGTAATGATCAGGCCGCGAACGACGACTACACCCAAGCCTTAGCGATCGACCCAAAGCACGATAGGGCTTACTTTAACCGGGCCCAGTCTCGTGCCAGGCAACACGACCTGGATGGTGCTATCGACGACTACACCCAGGCCATTGACCTTAAGCCTGAGGATGCCCTGGCCTATGTCGGGCGTGGAAATATTTACGGTTTATTGCAAGATTTCCAGG
>JBFGLD010000982.1:0-3170 GCA_041576335.1 Anaerolineae bacterium
AGTCCACCACTGCCAACCATAACTGCACCCATATCAGGACGCTCGGCTCAAGCGATCTGTAATTCCCGATATGTATCGTCGTTCAACAGCTGCTGTACTTGGCGTGTAAAAATCGAGGTTTCAATGATGACCATAGATGGAATAGATACTCTTTACGTAATAACAAAAATCTACGCCAATGAAGTACGATTGTCAAATCATAGTTGCCATTATTCCACTCCACCAAGTTTTCCCAATTAACTACTCCAGTGCCTCCAACCCTATCCTCTTTGTGTGAGACCCGGCAAATTGATAGCCATTTATAGAAAGGTTAAAGCCCGCAGAGACACGATGAGTATTGAGGTTCAGACCCAGACGGGCCAAATCGCCAAATTCGGGGGATTTCCCTTGACCTGGAAACGATACTTCTAGCCAATGAATGACCAGATAAGTGGACCTACTACGGACGAAATGAACTCAGCCGCAGACTAACCACGAACGTTTGTATAATCGAAGGCTGTAACCGTGAAGGGGTCGAAGGTCACCAAATCAAGGCCTTAAAGAACCTGAAAAAGCGATGGCAAGGAAAGAAAGACAAACCCCAATGGGTTAAGTTTATGATTTCTAGAAGTCGTAAAGTGATTATGGTCTGCCTTGACCACCATCGACAAATCCCAAGGGCTTGTATGATGGCCCCAAACGGGTTGGGCAACCCTAGACCGGAGAGTCGTAATGTTTGGAAACTTACACGTGCGGTTCGGAGGGCGAATGTTGGAAAAGTGGCACTAGTTGGTAACTCGCCGGCATTCGACCCTACACTTTGAGCAGGCACGGTCGACTCCTAGCGTTCTGAAATGCTTAAAGCGCAGATTACGACTCGTTTAAACTGTTCCAAAGATTATTCAGCAACTTCTAACCCGCGAGGAATCCGTTTTTCGGCATCAAAAAATGGCAAAGATACAATGTCACCTTCATGATGATTCCCTGCATCATCGCCAAGGGTAACTGTTTCACCAAGCCAGCTATCTTTCCCAACTGCCGGCTCGTAAAAGCGCACATAGCCAATCCCCTTATCAAGGGTTGGCGACCAATCACCAATCTGCATATGTCCGACGACTTTGTCACCCACGAACACTTTCATACCAACCAATGGTATTGTTGTTTCACAAACCAACCCAAACAGCAAGCACGATTTATCGGCTGCTTCTAACGCCGACCGGCCGATAAAATCTGGCTTGGAAAGATCGACAAATGCACCCAGACCGGCTGCATACGGCGTCATACTGGGTTCAATGTCAGTGCCGTAATCCAAGATTCCGGCTTCAATTCGTCGCACCCCCATTGACGATGCGCTGCTAAATTCCAAACCGTATGGTTTACCCCATTCAAAAAGGTGATCCCATAAGGCGTGGTGATCCGTCGAACTGTTGCTGTACAGCTCTACCCCTACTTCACCAGTCCAACCGGTACGTGAGACCAATAGCTCCTGACCGTCAAAGTTAAACATGCCGGCATGAAAGTATCCAAAGCTGGCTGGCACTTGTCCGCCCGTAGCCGCGTTTAAGACATCCAGTGATTTTGGCCCTTGAATTTGCAAAACACGCGATTGTGGATCAGTGACTTTTACATCTAAACCATCTGCATAAGCCTTCAGCCATGTTTCAAATTCACCATTCGCCTTAACATACCAAAAATGATCTTCAGCCAAACGAATTAAGACCCCATCCATCAAAACCATTCCTTCTGGTGTACAGGCGATTCCATAACGGGCACGCCAGACTTTGAGGTTACCCACACGACGGGTAAAGACTCGTTCTAACAAAGTAACCGCATCCGGGCCTTTTATTTCGAGTGGCTTTTCGGGTACGTCGTACAACAAAACGCCCTGGCGTAATTTCCAGTAATACTCAATCACGTTTTCTCCCATATTCAACGGATAAAAGCGGTTGCAGTAAATGGCAAATACCGTTTGTTCGATTACATACTTTTCTATATACGGAGACTGCTCCAACCGAAAGGAATTTAGCCGTACAATCGGGTATGATTCGGCATAAACAACTTTCCTGGCATCTATTTTACCGCTTGTAATTGACATGGGATAACTCCTTGTTTCTGAATTTCAGTAATCCTTCGTGAGTGTAACAAAGTCAACCTCAATTTGCCCCTAATTGCTCGGCGTGCGGGTAAAGGGTTGGGGATAGAGCAGTCCTCCTAATCGTGGTGATGCTGGCCGAACTTATAGACATATAGTTGTTCGCTGACCCCTTTGACGAGCACCTCATCCGGGATAACGTGATGCGCCTTGAGCACGTCACTGACGCCGGGCGAGTTGTACACATCGGCGGTTATGTACACTTCATTGGCGTCGGCAAGGGCTTGCACCCGCGCCGCGATATTGACATTCTGCCCGAAAAAGTCAATGCGCTCATTGACCGTCACGGCCATGGAGTGCCCCCGGTGGATGCCTACCTTCAGAATTAATTCCTGTGAGATCGTATGGTTAAACGCGTTGAGCGCGTCGAGCATCTCAAGGGCGGCGCTGGTAGCCTCGACCGGAACAGATCGCGGAAGGTTTGCGACGTCAGCAGCTTCTTGCCGCTCAAACTCGGCCTCAGGGCAAGCACGGGCGGACATCAGGGACGCGCCTGTTCCAATTGCGCCAGTTGCTCGTCAAGTTGCTGATCATTAACTTTGATATCGGGCACGGCCATACTTCCTTTCAGTCGACATGTGTAGGCGATGATCTCTGGTAAATCAATTTGTCATCAATTGTACGCGACATGACGGCAGGGGCAAGCAAAATCGTCGCTTCCATTCCGCTGACCGCTTTTCCATCCTGGAATATACATCTGATGAACGATTTACTGGATATCTTGACTCTGCCGGTGGTGCTGTTGTACTTATCGTTGGCTTGTTCTCGATACCCCCAGTTGCATTGACGATTTCTATGACCGGGAAGGCCGGCCGGTCTTGACCGAGTCAAAACTCAAACCAAGAGGAGAGCGCCAGGAAAGCTGCCCAACGCCCCAAAATCAAGCGATTGTGGGCCAGCAAAACTACTTTCGATGCCAGAGTGACATCACCGGCTTAACCAGTTTCTAAAACCGGAAGGGAGCAATTCGAGTGCATTGATCGGTAGCCGGCTGGCATATTGGGCGCACGTAGGTTGTTTAATTTTCGCATATTTAGTC
>JBFGLD010000983.1:0-3164 GCA_041576335.1 Anaerolineae bacterium
GTTAAAGACATTATATTAGTAATACTGTTTCGCAGACAGACCGCCTGCGGTTGCAACAATAGAAAATTGTTGTATTATACTAGACCACTGTTAAACCTTATCTAATCGTCCCAAACTTTAAATAACCTAATGATTGAGCCAAGGAGGGCAAACCCATGTTAGGACTCGAGGATAAAGTTGTATTAGTAACTGGAGGTAACCACGGTATCGGCGCCGCAATTGTGGAGGTGTTGGAAGATTGGGGGGCCAAAGTGGCCTACAATTATCGAAAAGAACCAGGTCCTCGCGGGGCTTTGGGTGTACGAGTTGACGTGACCGAGAAGGATGGTATGGTCGAGTTCGTGGACAAAGTCGAGCGGGAGCTGGGGCCAATTTATGGTGTTGTACCGAACGCAGGGGTTATCAAAGATAATCTGATAACCAAGATGCCCTACGACGACTGGGATTTTGTTCTTGATATTAATCTATCCGGCGCGTTTAATACGGTCAAAGCGGCCATACCCAAGATGTTCGAACGGGGCGAAGGGGCGATTGTCTTCATCAGTTCACTGGGTGGCCAGCGCGGCAATATCGGCCAGGCCAACTACGCCGCTTCGAAAGCTGGCATGATCGGGCTATCTCAAACCTTGTCGCTGGAAGGGGCCCGCTACGGGGTACGAGTCAACGTGGTCGCGCCGGGCTATACTGCGACGGATATCCTTAAGGGCATCCCCGAAAAGGTGGAGGAAGCGCTCCTCCGGCAGATCCCGCTGCGCCGCTTTGCCGAGCCAAAAGAGATGGCCTGGGTCGTGGGCTTCCTGCTGTCGCCGGTTGCCTCCAGCTATATAACCGGCCAGGTGATCGGTGTTAACGGAGGGCAATATATGGGATGACGAACAATATTATGGAGCTTTGGCTTCGTCTTCTCAATGATGCAGTGCGCGGCACGGCCGATGCGCAGGAGGCTGTCAGGTTGCTGGGCGAGGTTCCCACGACACCCGATAATCTGGCCCGCTGGATGTCCCGG
The DNA here is from genome assembly GCA_041576335.1 of Anaerolineae bacterium. Lineage (GTDB taxonomy): Bacteria > Chloroflexota > Anaerolineae > 4572-78 > J111 > JANQQF01. The sequence continues at coordinate 1,007 of JBFGLD010000983.1, forward strand.
TTTATGCCGCTGGCAACTGCCGGTTCTTCTAAATCGGAAGCAATTGAAGACTGGCTTGAAGATACGTGGCGAATGATGGGTGTTGTTCCACGCTATCGTTACCTTGAGCTGCTTGAGCGGCACGAACTATTACGTAGGCGGCTCGAACAGGCTGAGAAAAGAATTGAAACGTTGCGAAAGACGATGCGTCCGGGAAAAGTACCCGAACAGGAAGCACAACAGGTCCTGGACCTTTGGGAAGACATGCTCCAGGAAACGTTGAAAATTCAGGCTAATTGGATGCGGACCTGGACGGCCGGTGGTGACGAGGCGAAGGAGAAGGAGGCTGAGGATATGGACCAGCCGGATGAAAAAGACAGCTAAATTGCAGACAATTATTCGTAAGTGAGAGGAGCTAGGTATGGCAAAAAATAAACTAAACCGTGGAGTTGCAATCGTCGGGGCAGGAATGAGTGGTTTTGGCGCATTTCCCGGCAAGGCGACTCGAGATTTGTTTGTTGAATCATTTAATGAGATGCGTGGCTCGGTTGACAAGGGCATGGATCCCAACGACATCGAGGCACTGTTTATCGGTAATTACAGTAGTGATTTGTTTGAGAAACAAGGACACACGGCCCCGTTTATGGCCGATTACGTAGGGCTCACCCCGCGCCCGGCGACCCGTTGTGAGGATGCCTGCGCCAGCAGCAGCGCAGCCCTGCGCAGCGGCATGATGGCGATCGCCTCCGGTCTGTATGACATCGTCCTGGTGGGCGGCATCGAGAAGATGACCGATCTGCCTACCTCGGAGGTTACCGACACCCTGGCAACCGCCTCCGATGCCCTGTATGATGTTCCTTCAGGCTTTACATTTCCCGGCCTTTATGCCGCGATTGCAACGGCCTATATGGATAAGTATGGGGCAACCCCGGAATCATTTATGAAAGTCGGTCTAAAAAATCACGACAACGGATCGCTCAATCCCAAGGCCCAGTTTGGCCAACGAATTGCCGACATTATGGAAGGCAAGCGAAGAAGCGCCGAAAAGAAGGGGAGACCTGTCCCGACCTGGGCCGACGAGATGGAATTCCTGCACGATAATCGGGCGAATTTGGTGATTGCCTGGCCAATGCGCCTGTTCGACTGCTCGCCCGTTTCCGACGGTGCCGCTTCATTGCTGCTGGTCAGTGAGGACATCGCCAAAAACTTCACTGATAACCCAATGCATATTATCGGCTCCGGCCAAGCCAGCGACAAGACGCTGCGCTACCGTGATGATCTGACGACCCTCAGTGCCGCCCGAAGAGCTTCCCAGATGGCTTACGAGATGGCCGGCGTACAGCCCGAAGATATAAAGGTAGCCGAGGTTCACGACTGTTTCACCATCGCCGAAATTGTGGCGACCGAGGACCTGGGCTTCTTCAAGCCCGGCCCGGGGTATGAAGCGGCTGAAGAAGGTGTAACCTCTCTGCGTGGTCCCCGACCCATCAATTCCTCCGGCGGTCTCAAATCGAAAGGACACCCGGTTGGCGCGTCCGGCGCGGGGCAAGTAGTTGAAGTTTGGAAGCAAATGCGCGGGGAAGCTGGTAAACGACAAGTGGAAGGTGACATCAACGTCGGCCTGACTCACAACGTCGGCGGCACCGGCGAAAGTGCTTTTGTCCACATTTTCGAGAGGAGATAGGATCATGAGCAACAATGGCAAATCGGAATTCACCAGCGCTGAGTACTACAATTTTCTGGCACAGCAAAAGTTAATGGGCTCTCGCTGCCGCACAAACGGCAAGTTGTATGTGCCGCCACGCGCTATGTGCCCGGAAAGCCATAGCACCGACATGGAATGGGCCGAGATGTCCGGTAAAGGCAATCTGCGCGCCTATACGGTGATCGCGGTTGGCCCGACAGCAATGGTTGAAGAAGGTTACAATATCAAAAATCCCTACTGCGCCGGGGTTGTCAAACTCGAAGAGGGTCCGTCCGTTACCGGTCAAATTTTGGGCGTGGATGTGGCCCATCCGGAAACCATCAAGATCGGAATGTCGCTAAAGGCAACCTTTGTCGAGCGGGGTGAAGGTGATGAACGACGCACCTACCTTGCTTTTGAGCCGGCCTAAGCCGAGCGAACCATAGCGGGCGTGTCAAAAAAGGGGGAAGTCCGAAAGATTTCCCTCTTTTTATA
>JBFGLD010000984.1:0-3164 GCA_041576335.1 Anaerolineae bacterium
GGACTCGGTGATGATCCCAACCACTTTCCCGCTATCATTGACCACCGGCAAGCCGCTAATTTTGTGGTCCATCATTGTTCTGGCCGCTTCACCAACCGGCGCATCTTGGGAAATCGTGATAGGATTAGCCGACATAACCTGCTCGATTTTTAGGTTTGCCAGCAAAAAATTTAATTCCCAAACGCTCAGCGAGGTTACGCCCGAAGGTTTGGCACCCCGGATGTCGCCCAGCGTCACAATTCCCACTAATTGATCGTTTATTAACACCGGCAGCCGGCGAACATTCTTGTCGATCATAAGCCGGTGGGCTTCAGGCACCGTGACATCTGGCGTGAGGGTCACCACCTCCGGAGTCATCCAATCCTTAACCAACTCTTGGTTCATTTTATTCATTCTCCTGGTACTTAGAAACACTCTCGTAGAAAGAGGCGCCTTGGTTTATTCTGGAGAGACAATCAGTTTTCGGTGGTACACCACCGATATCTGCAGGGCACTATAGTGGTGAAAACTAGGAACCAGGAGTTTGGGATCAGGAATTGGGCAAGGCCACGCCCTAATCCCTAATTCCGGACTCCTGAACCCTATTTACACAGGAGGACAGCGTCAACACATCGTCTAAGCTGGCATGAGCTCCTCCGGCACGCGATCAAGCTCCACCTGTTTGTAAATCAAATCCGCATCGACGGTGGCTTTGGCAATGCGTTTAGCAAAATAATAGACGCGTTTGAGATATTCAACAATTTCCGACTCGATACGAAATGCCGCCAGGCGATTAGGGTCGTCGGCGATCAGGCGGCGAGCCAAATGAGTTTCGGCATTGTGAACTAAGCTATTAATCTCCAGCTTGGCCGCCATCACCTCTTCGGCTAATTTTTTATTGGACGAATTAAGTGCTTCCAGAGACGCTTCGACAGCCCAAAACACCTGGTCGTGAAGCGATTTTAGCAACCGCTGAGTCGACTCGCTAATGCGCAGCTCCTGATCTATCCTTTGATTTCCAACTTCAACCAGATTCGTCTCAACAATATCGCCGATATTTTCAATATTGTTTGCCACCGCCATATACTTCGAGAGCTGTTCCGTTTGCGCTTGGAGTAAGTTTTCCTGGGAGAGCCCGCCAAGATAGGTGATGATGGCTCCGTGAAGCGCATCCACATCGTCATCCATCGTCGCCAGACTTGTCAGGTCTTGGGTAGTCCCACTGATGACCGCCGAGAGAGCCTCACGCACCATGCGTAGCGTGTAAATGCCCAGGCGGCCTAATTCTAGCCTGACCCGGTCTAAAGCCAGGTCAGGTGTGGTCAACAAAACATCGTCGAGGTATTTCGGTAAGATCAGTTCCTGTCTGGTCAGGGGTTGATCCGGAATTAGATGCTGCATCAGCCTGGCGAAGGGAGTGATAAACCAGATAAAAATAAACGTATTCGCGACATTGAACACGGTATGGGCATTTGCAATTTGGCGAGGCGCTTCAGCAGCAAGTTTGGCCGTGCCTACCAAATCCGCCGGCGCTGCCGGTGAGATGGAGCGCACCAAAAAGGCCAGCTGATCGATAAACGGAAACCAGATGATGACGCCAATCACCTTAAAGAGAACGTGAGCTCCCGCCGCCTGAATAGCCGGGCGTGGTTTACCGATTGAAGCCAGAATGGCGGTAATGGTCGTACCGATGTTGGCCCCCAAAGCCAGAGCAATGCCCGCCTCGAGCGTAATAAATCCTTGCGCGGCAAGCACGATGAGAATTCCCATTGTCGCCGAGGAGCTTTGGATAATGGCCGTAAATATGGTCCCGATGAGTACGCCGATAAAAGGGTTGCTCATTTGCTGCATCAACTCAATAAAGGGCTGATATGTCCGCAGCGGACGGGTGGCTTCGCTCATCAAGTTCATACCGAAAAAGACCATCCCTAAACCCATGAGCATGATACCGTACTGCTGCATCCTTTCTTGCTTGATGACCAACTGCAGACCAAAGCCGACTGCAATCAAGATCAGGGCATACTGGGTAATCTTAAAGGCGACTATCTGGGCCGTGATGGTAGTGCCTATATCCGCCCCCAAGATGATGCCGATCGACTGGGTCAACGTTAAGAGACCGGCTGAGATAAAGCCGACAACCAAGACCGTTGTCACTGAGGAAGATTGGATGATGGCCGTAACAAAGGTTCCGGCGAACACAGCTTTAAAGCGGTTCGTCGTGAGCCGGGCCAGCAAGTTTTTCATTCGCATACCGGCGACATTTTTGAGGGCGTCGGTCATCTGATCCATGCCAAACAGGAAGAGGGCCAAGCCACCCAGAGTACCAATTACTATCGTGTTAATTTGTAATACAGATGTGGAAACCATAGGCTTCTACTCCCTTCAATCATTTCTGGAGGGGCTGATTTGGGTGTCAGTCCTCTATTCTTACATCTTTATCATCATCATCGTCATTGGTCCGCCACTTCCACCAGTGCTCCAATTGTTCCTTCTGCTCTTTTTCCCTTCGCTTTTGAATCCTTTGATCCGCTTTAGCCTCTTGCTGCAGCCAATTACTAATGGGGGCCAGGACAATAAGGGCAAGTACGGCAAATACGGTCACAAAAATTGCGCCCAAATAAAGACCACCGCCGACGGCAACTCCAATAGCGGCGACCAGCCAGATGGTCGCCGCTGTGGTCAGTCCGCGCACCTTATTTTTGGTTTGTAATAGCGTGCCGGCTCCTAAAAAGCCGACGCCGGTAACAACCTGAGCTGCCACGCGCGCCGTATCCCGAGGTCCCGTCCCTTCATTAGAAAACACCTCAGCTCCCATGAATGTAAATAGGCAAGACGCGACCGCTATCATCATATTGGTTCGGATTCCGGCCGACTGGCCTGATCTTGCTCTCTCAATGCCAAGTACGGCGCCCAACACTGCCGACAAAATGATTTTTGGAACCAAACTCCAGACAACTTCCATATTCACACCTCCTTGAAATAAAATAATGTAACGAGAAAAATATGCCTATATTGACTAATTTAAAGCGCCCTACCCTGGTCACCCTAGGGCCGAGCTTATTATGCCTAATCGTAGTTGTTAAAAAAATTTAACATTTTTTTAACAACTACTTAAAGTTTTTTTAAAATCTATTTAAAGTAGATTTAACATAATTTCGATGCTTTCTTTACGACAATTTTACCAC
>JBFGLD010000985.1:0-3160 GCA_041576335.1 Anaerolineae bacterium
AGCAGCGCCTGCGGAAGCAAGCCGAACTCCAATCACTGAATATCAGCCTGGCTAACTTGCGAGAGCGAGAAGTTTCTTATATTACGGCCCAGGCAGCTATTCCTGAACTGCTTACGACCCAAATCATAGAAATTCGTCATAAAATAGAAATTCTCGAGAATGAGCTTTTTGCGCTTAAGGACGAATCGAAAGCCACGCCGGCCCATCGATTTTACCAAGAAGCATTTGAAGCCGAGGTAGCCCAGGATTTCGAAAAGGCCATCAAATTATTAAAAAATGCGGCGCGTCGCACTCACCCCGACGCTAATGCAGCTCTGCGCAGCCTACGTTATCGACTCAAAACGACAAAGAGTAAAACTGCGGCGTCTACTCCCCCTTGGTTGTCTAAATCTAATCAGCCTAAGCACTTTCCCGTCGGGTTGATCGTAGCGCTCTTAATTGTGGCCTTGATTGCCATTTTAGCCCTCAATAGTTATTTATCAAACTCGCCGGAGACTCTCGCTCTTGACGCGACGGCGACTATTTTATCGATACCCTCGCTCACACCGATTTTTTTTGCAAACACAGCCACGCCTACGGTCACACACACCTCAACCAGCACGCCGCGCTCCACTGCTACAAATACGCCTGTCCCCTCCACCCCAGTGGCGCGAGTAGAGGTGAGCTTAGTGTCAACTCAAACGCCTACCGCAGCCCTCACGCTAAAAGCTGCGCCCAAAATCGTCGGCCCGCGAAACGGCTTGGTTTGGAAAGATGGGGCCATTGTCTTTGAATTTGAGGACATGAGTCTTCCGGACGACGAATTATACTGTCTGGATACCTTGAGAGGGTACGATAAAACCTTTACCGAAAATTGGAGCTTTCCGCCAACTGGCAACATTGTCCCCAGAATTCCCATTGAGGCAAATGTTTTTAGAATAGCCGAATTGCAGGAGATACGATGCATTGTTTGGTCGGCTTATATTGGCCAAAGCAGTTGTGACAATGTCGTCAGTGAAAGCAGCGAACAAAGGGTCATCGGCCTCCCAATACCTTGTGACTTTCGATAAACGCCGGCAAATACGATCTGCCGGAGCCCGTTTCCGCACTGCTTCGGCCAAAATCCCAAAGTAACCTTAGCTTTGGGATTTTTGTACATATTCAATCAACTTCTTCAGTTTTTCATACACTATATATTGTAGTATAATTAGTCGAAGGCACTATATATTGATAATTTGAGGCAAATAAGTTACCATAAAATTTGATGAAATTAACATAATATGGTAAGATTATTATGTCATAGTGTCGAGAGGAACTATGGAAGCCTTAAAAGAACGGATCCGCCAAGAAGGGCAAAACCTTGGGCGTGGGATTCTTAAGGTCGATAGTTTTATCAATCATCAGGTTGACCCGGCCCTTATGTTAGCTGTGGGGGGTGCCTTGGCTGCCCACTTCGGCGCGCTGGGCATTACAAAAGTGCTTACTGCCGAAATTTCGGGGATTGCCCCGGCCCTGACTACAGCCTTGGCCTTGGGCGTTCCGGTGGTGTACGGCCGCAAAACCAAACCGATCACAATGCCGGACAAAGTATACATGGCTAGCGCTCCGTCCCATACAAAAGGCGAAGAAGTTCGTTTGATGATCTCGCCGGAGTTCTTAAGCGGCGTTGACAAAGTCTTGATCATCGACGATTTCCTGGCCACCGGAGACACGATTACGGCGCTTATCCGCTTGGCCCAGCAGGCCGGAGCAGAAGTGATTGGGGTAGGTGCCGTCATTGAAAAGTCATTTGAGGGGGGACGGGCCAAGCTAGAGGCAATGGGGTTGCGCGTGCGCTCCCTGGCCGTGATCGAGAAGATGACGGATGAGGAGATTATTTTTGCCGAAGGTGTTTCACCGTGACTGCGAGCCGGCGAGAGGCTGTTGTCATTTTAGATTTCGGCTCACAGTATAGCCAATTGATAGCCCGTCGAGTCCGTGAACTGGAGGTATACTGCGAACTTATACCTTACAACACCGCCCCGAATAACCTTATCCGTCTCGATCCGCTCGGCTACATTTTGTCGGGCGGACCGGCCAGCGTCTATGCGCCGGACGCGCCGCACCTGGCAGATTTTATTCTAAAATCCAAAAAGCCTATCCTAGGCATCTGCTACGGCATGCAGTTACTGGCCTATCACACGGGTGGCCGGGTTGCGCCAAGCCGGGAGCGTGAGTATGGCTCCGCTGAAATTGAACTTGTCCATCGCCGCGCACCGCTGTTTAGCAAGTTGCCTGCCGCGGCCGATAAGCTGACGGTCTGGATGAGTCATGGTGACCGGGTATCAGAGCTACCACCCGACTTTCGTGTTTTGGCTCGGTCGAAAAGTTCGCCCTATGCCGCGATAGGTGACCTGGAACGCGCCTGGTACGGGTTACAGTTTCATCCGGAGGTAACCCATACCCCTCAGGGTGAGGAACTGCTGCGGGCCTTTTTGTATGACGTCTGCGGCTGTCACGGAGGCTGGACGGCGGACAACGTTGTCGAAGAGAGTAAAACGAAAATTCGGGCTCAGGTTGGTGATGGCCGCGTGGTCTGCGGCTTATCGGGTGGGGTCGACTCGTCGGTGGTCGCCGCCCTACTGCACCAGGCCCTTGGCGACCAATTAACCTGCATTTTCGTAAACAACGGGCTACTGCGAAAAAATGAGCCTGAGCAGGTCGTCCAAACCTTTAAACGAGAAATGCAAGCGCAGTTGGTGGCAGTCGATGCAGCCGAGGAATTTCTCACCGGGCTGGCCGGCGTAGTGGATCCGGAAGCTAAGCGAAGAATTATCGGCGAAAAATTTATCCGTATTTTTGAAGCCGAAGCGCGTAAGCTGGGTCACGTTAAATATTTGGCCCAAGGTACGCTTTATCCGGACGTTATAGAGAGCGCCAACCGCGATCAGCAGACGGCCGCAGCTAAGATCAAGACACATCATAACGTCGGCGGCTTACCAGCCAACATGGATTTTGAACTGGTGGAACCGCTTCGCTACCTGTTTAAAGACGAGGTTCGGGCCGTTGGCGAAGCACTGGGGTTACCGGCTCAAATTATTTGGCGGCATCCTTTTCCCGGGCCAGGGCTGGCTGTTCGCGTGCTGGGTGAAGTTACCCGGGACCGCCTGGAAACTTTACGCACGGCCGATGCCATCCTTAT
>JBFGLD010000986.1:0-3158 GCA_041576335.1 Anaerolineae bacterium
GAAAATAGAAATTGCCTTCCACAATTTCATACTTGTTACTCTCGGCTAGAATGGCTTCATTCCAGATCGCTTTAGGCATATTTTAACTCCTGCTGTGTTTAAGTAGAATCGCAAATTGGCTCTTTGCGCAATTTAGATACGGGCTAAAGTCATTGATTCGAAACAAAAAAAAGGGGCAGGCAAACTTCGAGCTAGTCCCTTTAAGTGAATGCATAATTTCTTTTTTTCTTACACCTTAGCCCTCGTAAACCTCGGTCTCCGACTGGAAAGCCGCCCAGGCAAACCAAAAATCGACCCGGCTGAGCAGTGGTGTAAGCTGTTTGCCTTCCAATTCGCCCGTGATAGCCCGACCAAAAATATTCCACTCGCTGCCGGTTTCGTTGTCCCTGATCAACCCGTTGTCATAACTGAAAGTTAGTTGTTGCCCGTCTATTTCGGGAATGAAAATTGCGGCAGAGCCAACCTCTTTAGAGTCGGCAATGGCGCTCTTGTCTAAGGCGGATACTTGTCCCGGTTCGAAAAAGATGGCGATATCCTGGCCATTAACGTTATCCTCAATCACCCCGTTATCGGCGACTAGTGGCATGGGGTAGGCTTTCGCAATGTCATCGCTAACATATCCAAGCACGCGCTCGAGCGCCGGCAAGCGGGGGTCCGGCGTGTCAATAAAAAGGAAAGGTCTGGTTGACGAGTCGTAGCCGACATAAGGATTGACACCATAATTACGGCCATTGGTGGATAAAACTTTGCCGTCAGGATAAGCCGCCTTGAAATCTTTCCAGGCGACCATTTGCGCTGGGACTAATTCCAATTGGGTGCCGCTCATATCTCCGACGATCGCTTCGCCGGTGAATTGCTGCCACCAGGACAGCGTTTTGTTATCCCACATGATCAGGTCGCTGTTGCGAAGATTTCCCGAAACGCCAAAGCGTAATACCTGGCCGTTTACCTCACGATCGAAGACAAGCCCGGCATTGCACAGCGGGCAGAAAGTCACCGCTACGGGAACACCGCCGACCTCATCATTCGCAATTTCGTGACGTGTTAAGATTGCCAGTGGATAGGCCCGGGCATCACCATTGATCTCCAAGGAAATCACTGGCTGCACGTCGTCTAGCCAGGCATCGCCCTCGGCAATACTGTCAAAATTGGGGTTGTCTATGGGCGGGATACCGTCCGGTGGCGGCCCTCCGGAGATAATTTCATTGTAGTCAACATTATGCAGGCAAAAATTGGTAGCCAATCCGCTGGCGGGGTCAACCAGGTCCGAGCCAACAAAACGGGCTATACGCTCGGCTTGCCATACTTCGCCGTTAAACCTGACCTGCACTCCGGCAAACGGATCGCTGCAGTCGTTGCCCTGGTGACTGGTATCGGCGACTGCTCCAGCCGAATTATCGGCCGCGGCTTCACTCTCAGCCGCTTCCTCCCCAGCTGTGTCACTTACCGCTTCGACGACCTCTTCGCTCTCGGCAGCGCCGGCCTGTACTGCATTATCTTGCGCTGCCTGTTGGTTAGCTTCATCGCCGGCTGCGCCAGCCTCGGCCGCCGTTTGATTACTTGTTGCGGATTGCTGAATAGCACCACATTGCGCTGCAATCAAAGCCAGCGTCAGGCTGATCAACCCCACGACTACTGAACGTTTCATTTTTCGTGCTCCTATCCAAGATTTTTTAATTAGTAAGCTGAAACAAGCTGGGTGTATACGAAAAAGATCCAGTTACATTAAAGGCGAGGAACAACTTGGATTTGAAACACGGATAAGCTCGTTTCATGACATGCCTCCACGTCGTCCGCAGGCACCTTGTCATTATAGATGCTGGCGTCAAGGTTCTCTGTAGGCTTCAATACAATAACCTAAGTTGCCACCGCCCCGGCTGAGGCACCCTTCGACATGCCCCTTCGGGAAAACTCAGAATACTCCGGGTGCAAAAGCTATTCCGGGACGCGCAGCGGGTAATTTTCCGCCAATTGATGGCAATTTGGATTACCATAAAAGCCGTGTTACGGTCACGTGCTTCAACTCCGGCTAGGTAATGGCTTTCACTAATTTGGGGATTAAAAACCACCGTAAAACGGCCATGCCGGTGTCAAGTGTGGCCCAGTCCACGATATCCACATCCAAACAAACCAGTCCTGCCGTGGGAATACGAATAAACCAGCCGGTCCAGGCCCCGGTCCCATCGTCGGTAAGGAGTTCGGCTACGGTTTCCTCCATGGTTGGATTGTGTCCGACCAGCAGCGGCCTGTCAATCCGGTTATTTAGCTGTTGTAGAGACGAGATCAGGGCGTCGCTTGTGGCTCCATAAAAAGACTCTTGCCATTGAATCGATTTGGTGTAACCACACGCTTCGGCCACATGTTTCGCCGTTTGTTTGGCTCGCCTGGCCGGAGAGGAAATAATTATGTCCGGGACAAAGTTGTAACCGGCCAGTACATCACCCATGCGTGGGGCGTCCTTAAGCCCACGATTGGCTAGGGGGCGATCAAAATCAACCAGGCTTGGATCGCTCCAATCCGACTTGGCGTGTCTTAAAAGCAGGATTGTTTTCATAATTTTCTCCCTCGAAGAATTTGCCCTTTTATCCCGATAAATTTATTCTCACAACATGATGTATTTATTAATATTTGCCGTTGCCTTTGTCTCCACCTGGGTTGCTACCCCGTTAAGCGCCGCGTTGGGTCGCCGTTTGCGCTTAACCGACCGCCCCGGCGGCCGGAGGGCGCACCAGGGCGAGGTGCCCCGGTCGGGCGGTATTGCTCTATTCGTAGGCTTTATTGGGGCGGGGTTACTCGTTTTTGCTGCGAGTACCTTAGGCCTTTGGCTGCCGATTGGTGGCGAAGATCGAAAATTGCTAACCGGGGTTGTGTTAGGTACTATTGTAATATTTATCGTTGGTTTATGGGATGATTGGCGAGACTTATCTCCTCAAACTCAATTTGCGGCCCAATTTGCAGTTGCTCTGATCGCCATTGGCTTTGATATCATCATCGAACGGGCGACCCTACCTGTTTTTGGTTATCGAGAGTTTGCCCGGTGGATTACATATCCCTTAACTATCTTTTGGGTTATGGGCATGATCAACACGGTCAACTGGTTAGATGGGATGGATGGTCTGGCCGCCGGTGTTGCCACGATTGCCAGTTTACTCTTTGCA
>JBFGLD010000987.1:0-3154 GCA_041576335.1 Anaerolineae bacterium
ACGGCCAGACGAGCATCTTTAGAAAGGAAGACTGTTCGTTCCGTCTTGCCTTTCCCCCGAACTCGATTGATCCGGACTTTGCGTACCTGCCGCAAAGCCTGTGGTGTGTTCGGTTCAATCTGGTCCAGGTCTAAACGAACCAACTCCTCGCGTCGCAGACCTGTCGAGAGCAAAACAAACACAATCGCTTTATCTCGATAAGGTCGGGCCCGAGCCCGCAACGGAGCATCGTGGCCCTGACCGGCCCACCAGCGTCCTTTGAGCCGGTAGAAGGTATCGAGCCGGTCGCAGCGGTTCCTTAATGATTTGACATTTAATCCGCATCGCGCTTCATCGTCCACTGGATAAAATTTCCGACCCGGAGCGAAAGTCGGAAGCCGAACAGACCGGAAGCTGGTTCAGAAAGGATTTTATGGATGCCCTCCTGGATTGATGGGACCCTCTATCCCGATACAGAAATTCCGGCGACCATTGACAATCTACCGGACCAGGTAGACTTTTTGGCTCGACTATGTTCTGCCTGGGACTTCAGAGTATTGCCGACCATTGAAACAGTCGCCGAGATCCGTCGCCCCCTTTGGCGTGAAGCCGTAGACCAGTGCCGGTTATTGACTTCCCCGGCTTATCACCTTGTACGTAGTTGGCACAATTTGCCCGATTTGCCCTATTTAGGACAGAAATTGGCTTATATCCGGGATGACCCTAACTTGCCTTTTGTTTAATATGTGCATTGACAACAAATGTGAACTTTTGTCAACCGTCCCGGTTAATACAAGTTTCCTCGCTCTCAACGCTTCATTGCCCAGTGTGTTCATTCCAAAGGGACATATATTTGCACCTGCCCCTCATTTTCAATGGCCCCGGCCCTGATTGACCCTCCCAACAGTAGAAAACGGCGGTCGAAGGCGGCTCCACCCACCCCATGGATGGGCACACCTAAGGCTGGCCCCATCTGCCAGGTTGTACTGCCGGATGCCAAAATTTCCACTGAATCCAGGGTGTCGGTGCCGGTAAAGATAACTTCTCCTCCGGCGACGATGATATGTTCATCCACCACGGCTGCGGCGAAGCCGGCCCGCGGCACCTGCATTGGCGGGCCATTGCGCCAGGTATCGGTCACCGGCGTGTAAATCTCGACCGAAGCTAACTCCCCCTCCCCAAACCAGCGACCGCCTAAGAGCCAGATTTCAGCCTCATAGACCACTGCACTGACGTGCTCACGAGCCTGACCCGGAGCAGACAACAGTCGCCAACTTGCCTGCTCTGGGGTAAACTCAAGCAAGGCCTGGCTCCCGCCTGCCCCCCCGGCAATATAGATTTTGTCATTCAGGGTCACTGCCGCCCCGGCCAGGCGAGGCTCCGGCATCGGGGGCAGCTCCTGCCAGGTATCGTCGACCGGATCATAGACCCAGACCGTTGCCGTGGGCTCCCACGATTGGGACGGCGCGCCTCCAAAGAGATAAAGCTTCCCCCCATAAGCGGCGGCCATCAAATGGTGGCGGCCGGCGGGCAGCTGAGCCAGGGTCTGCCACTGGTCGGTCTCCGGATTGTACCGGTCCAGCCGGGCCGGATCGCCAAAACCACCGGGCACATAAATCCAATCATCGATAGTCACCGCCGGCATTTCCGAACGGGCGGGCTGCGGCATAGACGTTCCCATTTGCCAGCTACCCTGAGCGAAATCGAGTGAAGGCAACGGCGCCGCTTCAGGCTCAACCGTGACCGGTTTCGAAACCCCGCTGAGCGTGTGCCAGACATAAGCGTCGTAACAGTAGCGTTCCCCATAGGCCTGGACTTTAATGGGCATCGTGCCGGGCCGGATGGCTTTGAGCGTAAAGGTAGCCGGATTGGGTCCCGGCGGTCCCAATTTAGGGGGTGAAACCGCCTCAAAAAGCGATGATTCTTCAAGCTGAGGCAGCCAGACCTCGTAAAGGGGATATTGGCAATCCCGGCTGTGGTTTTGAACAGTTACCGTTAGCGTCAGGATCTCCCCCACCCGGAGCCGGGTCACCTCCGCTTCAACCGCAACCGTCACTGAAAAAAACGGCGTAGCGGTAAGGGTAACTTGTGGGGTCGGAGCTTGAGTAGGACTGGCTTCTGGAGTAGCAGTGACGGTAATTGTAGGGGGAACCGTAGACGCCGAAAAGGTCGTGGGCGGTATGGTGGGTATCGGTGTGGCTGCCGGCAAGGTAATGGGTCTCAACACGGGTGCTGGGGTTGCCGACGGTAACGGTGTTACAGAGATGGCCGGGGAACATGCGGCCAGGGCGATCATCAGCATAGCAAGTGATAATGACTGAATGGCTCGCCCTAATTTTGGGGAGTATCTAAGATGACTCAATGTATTTTCCCCTTTCCACCCCGCAGCGAAATTCCTTTTTGGAATGCCTTCTGCCTTTTCCCATTACAAATCGTCATCTTTGATGGGTTGGGTAGTGGAAGTGAGGGGCGCAACCGGCATGACAATATCAAAGGTGCCTCGCAGGACAGTCTTATCTTCTTCCAACATCTGCGTGAGTGAAATCACCAGCGGTGAGGCCAGATTGAACGTGCTGGGCAGATAGGGATCATCGGCAAAGAGCAGCCGGGTACCCAGCGGGTCGTGATTGGGATAGGTAACCTGGTAATGAATGTGGGCCGGTCGAACAATATCTTCCGTACCGTAATGTCCCGGTCTGATGGTGATGAACTCGTAGCGACCCTCGGCATCGGTGCGCATTTGGCCCCGCAGGATGAACGGAGCCGACCGGTCATAGCGACCACCGGCATCGGTCTGCCACACTTCCACCAGGGTATTGGCCAAGGGGGTGGCGCAATCGGCGGCATACACCGTACCGGAGATGACCAGGCGTTGACCCGGCAACTCAGGCGGGGCCAGGGTGGTGGTCAGCGGCGCGCCGGGTAGGTAGCCATATGACCGGCCACCAGGGGTGGGTTTGCAGTCCGGATTTGCTACTTCGGCAGGCCCAACCGTCGGGGTCGGCCACGTCGTTGGCGTCGGGGTGGGCAGCGGGGCGATTTCGGCTTCAAACTGGCCGGTCATCATAATGGAGACCAGCACCAATCCTCCCAGACCGCCCACATATACCAGAATAGTTTTTAGATTTTTCATCATCGCGTTACACCTGTCACCCTTGCTCAGTAATATGACCCT
>JBFGLD010000988.1:0-3152 GCA_041576335.1 Anaerolineae bacterium
CGAGGCCTATACGTCATTTTCCGGTGCCGGCCGGGCTGGTCGAGAAAACGGTCTGCGCCGATAACGGACTCTTGCCCGGGCCACGCTTAACGTCTCAAGCACCGGACGTCGCGTCTCAAATTCTACCTAAAACAAATCCCGACCTGCGCCCGACGCACTACCTGACCAGTCGCAGCCCCGTTGAGATTCAACAAACCCTGACCCAAACCCAACTTCCTATTCCCTGCCCCCACACCATCACGGAGAAGTTTATCGCCGGTACAGAGCCGCAGCGTATGGATAATTGGCATCAAACCGTTGCCCTGGATCGACGCAATGGACTGCGGGCCGGGATGGGCTGCCCGCTCGATTTTGTGACTCGGCAAAGTTTCACTATCTACCCGGCCGAGGCCAGAGTTTGGGCCCAAAAACAGGGAGTGCCCCGCCCCCCGGAGGCATACTCTGCCCTCTGCCCGGGCCTGGCGCTTAGCGGTTCGACGGGTCCAATGGAGGTCTTCCCGGTGGATGTCTCTCCCGGTCCGCCGGCGCACCTTGAGAGATTGATTTTTACCAGTCCCGACCAGGGTACGGTTTTTCGCTTGGTGCCCAACATTCCTGCTGATAAACAACAAATCCAGATTAGCGTACGCCCGGTCGATGGGATCAATATCAAGCAGGTAAGATTGTTGATCAACGGCCAACCCCTGGCTGACACCCTGGCAACCCTGTGGCAGATGGTACCGGGCGATTTTACCTTTGAAGCGGTAGGGATCGATAGTGCGGGCAATGAGATTACGGCTAACAGGGTGGAAATTAAGGTTGTACAGTAAGCCTACCGCCGCCCGGTACTTAACTGTCGCACCAATCCTGGGTAGAAGATTGGGACAAGCCTGAAGCTTTTTGTTAGAGAAGCGTAATAATAATTCACGATAAATTATATTAATGGATTTTGGTGTTCAATTTCAGCAGCGAAGGTACGTTGCACGCTGCGTTCCGTCGATTTCTGACAGTGGTCGTCTAAAATTATTAGACATGGTTGAAAAGAAAGACGGTGTCGAACCATCCCTATGAAAAAAGTAATCCTTGCCCTTATTTCTTTCGTTGTCCTTCTGGTCGTCGCGGGTGCTTTTGTTTCTATGGATACGCCCCTGGCCTTGCCTGAGCAGCCTAAAAAAGAAATAAAAAGCAGTATTTACGAAGTCGGTGCAGCCCTAAGCGAAGCCTCGACAGTGGCAGCCAGCCTTATGTCGCAGCCGGGAGAACCGACTCCACCCCTGGTGCTGCAAAGTTCGCCGGAACGCGGCGAGGAGCAGCCGCTCGATCTCCCCATTGAAATCTCTTTTGACCAGCCTATGGATCGTGACAGCGTGCAAAAAGCTTTTGCGATCGAGCCCGGGGCCAGCGTTGACGGCATGTTCGAGTGGCTCGATGATCGGACGGTGCGCTTTGTCTTCAAAGATGGTTTTATCCGCGGCGAGCGCTACCGGGTACGGATTGTTGAGACGGCGCAGAGCCGAGCCGGTCTCAGCTTACAGCGTCCGTTCGAGTTACGCTTTAGCGCCGTTGGCTTTCTGGACGTGGCCCAGGTTCTGCCGGCCGCGGGCACCGCCGAAGTAGCGGCGGATACCCTGGTAACGGTGATGTTCAGCCGGCCCGTGGTGCCGCTTAACGCCATAGAAGAGGCGGCTACACTGCCTGATCCGCTCACATTTGTGCCGCCTGTAACTGGCCAGGGCGGGTGGCTCAATACAGCCACCTACCAATTTACGCCGTCCGTTAATGGCTTCCAGCCGGCCACCAAGTACACGGCGCGGGTGGCTAAAGGCTTGACCGACATATTTGGCCAGGCAGTGCTCGAAGATGATTTCGAATGGAGTTTTACGACCGTTAGCCCGGCCGTCGTAGCCAGTATTCCGGCCTCAGGAGACATTTACGTCAGCCCCACGCCGGTCATTAGTGTCGCCTTCAACCAATTGATGGACCATAAAAGTATCGAGCAAAACCTGCAGCTGCTTGATGAGACTACGGGCCAGACTATCCTCGGCAAGTTTGCCTGGCATGAGACGGGGCTAGCGCCCCTCTCTTTGTTGCCAGAAGAAGGGTTTTACGATCCCGCACTTGAAGGTGGCTCGGTAGACCAGCCAGAACCTCTCGGCGTCGAAACGGTCACGTTCAGCCCGGATGAACCGTTGATCTTGGGGAGCGCCTACCAAATTCTGCTGCCGTCAGGACTCAAAAGCCGCGCCGGTATCGAAACCAAAAATGAATACCGTGCTGTTTTCACGGTGACGCCCCGGCCAGAAATCGTCAGCACGAATCCCGAAAATGGCGAGCAATTTGCCGATTTTTGGCAAGGATTAGACATAACTTTTAGCGGGCCTATCAGAACCGGTAGCGTTGGGCTCGGCAAGAATTTGACTATTGAGCCGGAGCTTGCGGCCACAGAGGTATACACTTACTGGTCTAACAATGACACCTTCCTGACGATCAACTTCCCCCGCGAAGAAAATCGTGTTTATACGGTAACGCTGGGGGCGGATATTGAGGGCCGCTATGGGCAAGCCCTGGGTAAATCGACTGCGATTAGCTGGAAAACCTTGCGTCAATCCCCGTTTGTGTACCTGGTTAGCCCCAAAATTGCCACTTACAATGGCTACGAGGACGAAACATACATCTATATGACCGTGCGCAACGTTAAACGGGTCAATTTTGAGCTATATCGTCTCGAACCGCGTGATTTCAGGCGGCTGAGCCCACAGTCGTATAGGGGTTGGCAAAGTGGCTTCGAGTGGGACCGGTTTAAACCCAGGGCTGATGACTTGATTGGCCGGTGGACTCAGACGACCGATCCGGAAAGCTTTGTCAACTATGTCTATAAAGTTGATGTTAGCCAGGCCGTGGCGAACGGCAATCCGCTGCCCCCCGGTCTCTACTATTTGGAGGCGGTTGCCAATTCAGAAGATTTTTATGACGAGGCCCGAGGCAGCGACCCCGGCCAAACCCGCGATCGCCAAATTCTCATTGTGAGCAAGCATAACCTAACCATCAAGCAGGGCAAAGGCGAGGTCCTGGCCTGGTTGACGGATCTAAGAAGCGGCCAGCCGGTCCCCGATATCAATCTTAATTTTGCCGGCTTGCGTGGTTTTCAATCAGCTGTAACTGGTGTTGATGGC
>JBFGLD010000989.1:0-3143 GCA_041576335.1 Anaerolineae bacterium
CCCAAATCACCCATTTTCATGTTTGTGTCTGACGCCCCTCAGGGCGGCTTGGGGGCTCCCTTAAGAATAGGGTAGTTTCGTATAGCCAATCTGCTGAAAGATGTAAGAGTCGGCGTGGTACTTTAGTCCTAAAGTTTTAGGAGACGTGCCGTGTCGGATTGTTACAGGTTGAAGCTGGTTAAGACGCTCTTTACTTTCATCTTTGCCATATTGGGTTGTACTGTTTTGCTGGTGCCGGTTGTACGCCCACACGGGTCGCTAGCCTCCGCCTCCGCCGCGCCGGCCAGCCGACTTGTGGCCGGGCCCGGCACAGTCTTGGCTCAACCGGCCGGTCGTCTCATCACAGCCACGGTTTCCGCAACAATTACCGTCATACCGACGCCCACGTTGACGATGACCGTCGTCACGGCAACCCCGTCGCCTACCAAAACAGCCGCACTCACCGCCACGGTCGTGGCAACCCCGTCGCCGGCCCCTACGCTGACTCCCTTCGCGACGATAACCATCACCGCTGCAGCCACACCGGCGGCGGTCCTCATCAGCGAAGTGGTATATGATGGAACCTACCCCTCGACCGAGGGCGACGAGTTTGTCGAGCTGTGCAATTCCGGCCCTGGCCCGATCGATTTGACCGGCTACAAGGTTGGCGATGAAGAGACGCCCGGCAGCGGGGAAGGAATGTACCAACTTCCCCTAAGTACCACCCTGGCTGTCGAGGCGTGCCTTGTTGTGGCCAAAAATGCCGACCAGTTTTTCGCGCGTTTTGGCCGCCTGCCCGATTTCGAGGTCATCAGCAGCGGTAGTAAATACACCGATAATCCGGCCGTTGCCAATTTGAGTAAATATACGGCCTGGGCACGCGGGAGTTGGGCCCTGTCCAATGCCGGCGATGAACTGCTCCTACTCGACCGCAACGATAATATCGTCGATAGTGTGGCCTATCGCAACGGCGATTACGATACGCTGGGGCTGGAGGCTGAGGCCTCTGCGGCCGAACCCGACAGCCTCCAGCGGGTTTGGCCGGTTGATACCGGCTCGATGCCGCACGATTTTCTGAACAGCGGTCCCAATCCCAACTTGCCCACCCGGCCGCCGCCGCCACCGGCCTCAGCGCCGCCGCCTGCAGCTTTACCCGGCGGCATGCAAGCCTATTGGGGTGATCTGCACGCCCACACCACCTACTCCGATGGAGCCGGACCCCCTCATTATGCGCTGGCTAAAGCGCGAGCGGCCGGTCTGCACTTTTATACAATCAGCGACCATGGCTGGTGGCTCAGTTCAGTTGAGTGGGCCAACACGCTAAGCCAAACGATCGAAGCCACTGTACCCGGTGAATTTGTTGCGCTGCGAGCCGTGGAGTGGAGCCACCAAACCAGCGGGCATATAAACGTGTTCAACGGCGATACGCTGCTTCGCCGCACCGACCCCCAATTCGACACTTTGGCCGAGATTTACGATTGGCTGGCTGCTAATCCAAACGTTATGGCCCAATTCAATCATCCCGATCCCAGCTTCGACGGAACGTTTGATGATTTTGCCTACCACCCAGAGGCTGCGCCGCGGATATTTTTGCAGGAAATTGGAAACCATGCCCAAGGTTACGTGACCTATGAAGGATCGTTTATACAAAGCAATATGGTTGGCTGGCGCGTCGCGCCGGTCAACGCCTCCGACTCGCACACGGCCAATTGGGGTACCGATACATTCGCCCGCACCGGCATCGTCGCTGCCGCCCTGACCGAGGCTGATTTGCTGGAGGGTATGCGTTCCCGGCGGGTTTTTGCCACCGAAGATAGCAATCTGGCCGTAACCTTGCGGGCGAACGGAAGGTGGATGGGTACGGTGCTAACCTCGACCGGGTTGCTGACCCTGACAGTCGATGTTGTCGATGCTGATGCCGAGCCCTTCACTCTATTTCTCTATGACGTTAATCAATTGATAGCCACGCAGCCGTTTCCGACTTCTGCCGGGGCCGAACAGTGGCAGACCGCGCTTGAGATCCGGCCGGGTCACTACGTTTGGGCCAAGGTTGTGCAGGCGGACGGCAACACGGCTTATAGCGCACCGATCTGGGCTGAAGGTAAGCTGACGCCGGAGAAGGTCTACATCAACGAAATCATGCCCGCACCTAAGGATGTGGATTGGGATGGCGACGGCGAGGCCAACGCCGGGGATGAGTGGATTGAGCTGTTTAACCCAGGCGACCGCCCGCTCGCGCTCGGCGGGTGGCGGCTTACGGATACTTCCAGGGTGGTTTTTGACGTACCCTTAGATTTTGTAATTCCGGCGCGAGATTTTGTTACACTTTACCATAATCAACTGGGTTTCTCACTCAACAACGGTGGCGATACGGTCACGCTAACGTATCCCGGAGGTGACGTAGTGGACCGCTTTACCTATGACCGTTCTCCCGGTTTTGATGAGACCTGGTGCCGCTTACCGGATGGCGACCTCAATTGGAGCGACAACTGTGGCCCATCCCCTAATGAGCCAAACTGGGAGAAAATCTTGTCCAAAGGGCCGCTTAAGGTCAACATTTATGAGGCCAAGCGGTTAACTTACAATGCATGGGTTAAGGTCAAGGGAAAAGTAACTGTGCCGCCTGGTGTGTTGGGCCGCCGGACAATGTATATTCAAGACGGCTCAGCCGGCATCCTGATCTACCTGCCCAAAGATCACCGTCTTGATGAGGTCAAGCTCGGCGATAAAGGGGAGGTAGTCGGCAATTTGCGGAGTTTTTACCACGAGGCCGAAATTGTAGTGGACGAACGGCAGGATGCTAAATTTCTCAATGCCGGCGCGCCTATTCACCCCCTGCCTATTGCTACAACCTCGCTGCTGGAACCTTACGAAGGCATGCTGGTGATGCTGCAAGGGCAGGCGGTTCACTTCAAAGGCAGAACCAGAATTTGGCTGGATGACGGAACCGGCTGGGCTCAAACTTACATCAGCCGCAGCACAGGGATTAAGCGACCTTTTATCGAGGTCGGCACGCCTGTAACTGCAATTGGCGTTGTCAGCCAGCGTTCCACAGATCAGCCCTCCCGAAACGATTATCGTCTTTTGCTGCGCTACCCAAGCGATTTGGTACTACCCCCACCGCCCCCACCGCCAACCGACTGGCCGGTATTCTTGCCGGACAC
>JBFGLD010000990.1:0-3141 GCA_041576335.1 Anaerolineae bacterium
CAATACAAGTCGCATATCGTTTCAAGATTTGCTCAATAGGACCATTCGTCGCCGCGGAGGGCCTCGCCGCTATGTCCGTCTACCCAATTCCAGCCAGCCGGGCAGTTTGCCGCTTCTCGGGCGCTGGCCGGCCGGGAGGTACAATTGGCGACCGGTCCCGGTTAGTAACGAATGGCCACGTCCTGCCAAATTGAAAGGAAAGTAAATGATGTCGCAAAACGGGCAGCAGTTGGGAGTGGATCACCGAATCAGGCGATATATCGAAGCCACCGAGCGACTAAAAGACGGGCAGTACAACGTAGAGGTCCCAATTGCCCCTGCCGATGAGGTCGGCAGGCTCGGCGAGGCATTGTCGAACCTGGCCCAAACCTTGGAAAACAGTTATCGCCAATTACGACAGCTCGAACAGATTACGACGGACATCAACGCCGGCCTATTGCTGGACAACATTCTGGAAAAGGTTTATCAAAACTTTTGCGAAATTATTCCCTATAATCGCATTGGATTTTCGCTGATCGACGACGATAGCAAAGTGGTTCGGGTTAAGGCTCATTGGGCAAAGAGTGACCAGGCTGTCGTCAGACTCAAGAAAGGATACTCGGCCCCGCTGTCCGGCAGCAGCTTGGAGACGATTATCGCTACAGGCCAACCGCGTATCCTAAACGATCTGACCAAATATTTGGCAGAAAAACCGAGCTCCGAGTCGACCCGGTTAATTGTTTCCGAAGGTATGCGTTCATCCCTGACCTGCCCCTTGATTGCCAATGGCGTTCCGGTAGGCTTTATGTTTTTTTCTAGTATTTATCCCGATACCTATGCGGAGATTCATATTGGTATCTTTCAGCAAATAGCGGGTCAGTTGTCTATTATCGTTGAAAAAGGACGCTTGATCTCCCAGTTGGCGGAGCAAAAAATAGCCATCGAGCGACAAAACCAAGAATTGCGTCGCCTAGATGAGCTCAAAAATAGGTTTCTGGGGATCGCTGCCCACGATTTGCGTGGCCCGCTCGGCCATATTCAGTTCGGTACCTCGCTTATCCTGGACTATAAAGAGGACCTCGCCCAGGCCGAGGTCGATAAAATCTTAGGTGATTTTCTTCAACAAACTCGTTATATGTTGGGGTTGATTGATGATCTGCTGGATGTAACCCGGATTGAGTCTGGTAATTTGGAGCTCAGGCCAGAGCCTATCGACCTAAATGCCTTTTTGACTGAATTGGTCGATCGTCATAATAGCTTGGCGGGGCCCAAGGGAACCAATATTGGGTTAGAAGCAGTTCCAACCGGAGCCGTGATGGCCGATCCCATTCGGCTGCGTCAAATTACCGATAATCTGGTTTCGAATGCGGTCAAATATTCGCCACCCGGCAGCAGGGTCAGGATCAGTGTCACTAAGCTTAAGACCGAGTGGCGGTTCGACGTCGAAGATGAAGGACCAGGTATTGAGCCTGAAGATCGGCAAAAATTGTTTCAAGATTTTGCACGACTCTCGGCCAAACCCACCGGCGGTGAGCCAAGCACGGGATTAGGCCTGGCTATCACCCGGCGCATGGTCGAGGCTCACAGTGGTTCCATTGGGGTCGATTCCCAACCCGGACAGGGTGCGAATTTTTGGTTTACGCTGCCGGCATAGGAGTCGTCGTTTGGTCACTGTCACCGGGACAGGTTGCCCTCTCCAACCCGATCGATTGTCTCCGTCGGGACTAATACTAACAAACTCATCCCAACCAGGCCAACTCCTGCGGCCCGCATACCATATGATATGAGGTAGGTTTTTTTCGGAGCAAGAGCCAGGCTAATATCGCTACGTTAAACGGCTGAATAGCTCCGATAGTGGCGATTATCCCATCCCACCGTATAAGCGATAAGTCGCAATAAATAGCAGGGGTAGAAAAAAGCCGAAGTTCAAAGCCCCAGCGCCATATAGCGCCACCACCAGATTCCAGCCGGTAACTGACTGACGTGACCGGCTACAACAAGCGAGCCAAGCGGTAATATGCGCAGTAGCCAACGAGAAGAGGTCGGTCTGCCGGTAAGGTTTAAGTTGTAACCAGGTAAGTGGTGCCCCAAATGACCGGCGCAATGGCGGTTACGAGGGTATCGCGCATAAGATCCTCTCGACCTTAAATAAACACGTTTGCTTGATGTTGATGGGGAAAGCCACCAAGATCGAACGAGCCACGCCAATAACAACCGGGGTATTGTGAGGCACATTTTACCCCAGAAGATTCGCGGAAATTGAGTCTCATCAACAAATAAATGGATCTGGATTATTTATATGATATGACTCGAAGCGTCGTCCAGTAATTGCGAGCAATTTCGCCCAGCTTTTCCGACGAAATATGGCGTATGACCCGACCACTTGCTTTGTCAATCAAATTGACCGTGATCGTTCGGGTTTTTTCATCAATTATAAATTGAGGATAGGTGTAGTCGCCGAGGTTTCGTTGCTGCTTGCCTCCGGTATTTAGTGTCGCCATGGTCAGCTTTGGGTGATTATCGAATATTGTGGGACCCGATTTGATTGGAGTAAAGGTTGCTTTACCGCAGCTACCCGTTGCGGTTGTTCCGTAGGTTGCAGAACTCGCAGAGTGGATGAGCATGTAACTCTTGATTTAGGTTGATACTGGGCCTTGACTTGAGCCCACGTATCCCGAAGTTCGACTAGGATCAGGGCTGTTTCGTCGTATTCCCCGTTCCGGACCAGGTCGGCGCAATATTGATAAAGCTTGAAGAAACCCGTCGCGATATCGCGATCGTAGCTGAAATCTAGGGCGTCACTCAACAGATTAAGCGCTCTGGTTGTCCGCCCAAAATCTCGTTGATCACAGCCAACCAAGGCTGCCTCATAAGTCATGAGTAATATATCAAGTGGGCTGCCGCTGTTAACTTGTTTGAGGTGATAGGTTTGAGCTTCCAGCAGATTTGACATATGATACTCCCAGTTTGCAATTCGCTTGCTTGAGCGTTGTGCCGGTATTTTGAATTTTTAGCGTGAACCTTCTCGACGTTGATCTCGTCATTCGACAATTGCGGTTATTTATAGCAAAGAGGCTAGTTGCTCCCCCCGACGATAACTGTCCACAGATACGAAGAGCCGGTATCTGGCTTATCGTAGGAGCGCCTGGACCCACTGTGGGG